>JABFXD010000983.1 GCA_013361925.1 Streptomyces sp.
TTGCTCATTACGGCACTCATCTCATGTGCCGCAACACAGCATCGTGGAGCGCCGACCCGGGGTCAAGGACTCGGATCCGCCGAATACACCGCCGCCCCCCCTCGGTCCTATCGGCGCCCCCCGAACTCCCAGTCATGGATCTCGACGCTCTCGTACAGCCCCGCCCGGGCGTACGGCTCGTCCGCCATCAACGCCTCGGCGGCGGCCCGGTCGGCGAGCTCGACCAGCAGGGCGGTGCCCAGCCACGTGACACCGTCCTCGCCCAGCAGCGGCCCGTAAGCGATCAGTCGGTCGCGGTAGCCGTCTTCGAGATACCGCCGCTGCGAGGCATCCAGCAGCGCCAGATCCGCGGTCGCGTCCGCCCCGCCCTGCGCGAGGATCAGGAACCGGCCGAATCCGGCCGTCGCGCCCGTGTACTCCCACATGGTGCGGCCCAGTGAGTTCCGCCAGCGGCGGATCAGCACGTCCCGGTAGACGCCCGCCTTGTAGTTGGGCTCCTCGAACGCGAACGTCCGGGCGGCGGCCGCGTCGGGCAGGTCGACGATGTGCATGCTGCCGCTCACCCCGTCGCCCTCGGCCGGGAACGTGGGTCCCCGAGCGATCAGCTCCTCGGCATAGCCGTCCATGAACGCCCAGTGGTCCTCGGTCAGTTCCCTGCGCAGATCGAGGGAATCCGCCCGGTCACGGCAGTAGACGAAGTACTCCATGTCACTCCTCAAGTTGGTCGTCCGTACGAGATGGCCGGTTCGGATCGCCACCCCGTGTCGATCTTCTAGTGTCCGTGGCCATGACACGCCCTTCGCCCCCTTCGCCGTTGTGGCGTGACCAACGATTCCTCCTGCTGTTCTCCGCCCGGGTCGTCTCCGTCCTGGGCAACGGCTTCGCCCGGGTGGCACTGGCCTTCGCGGTGCTCGCGCTGCCCGGGGCGAGTGCGGGACGCCTTTCGCTGGTGCTGGCCTGTCAGGCGTTGCCGCAGCTGGTGTTCGTCCTGGTGGGCGGCGTGATCGCGGACCGGATGTCGCGGTCGCGGCTGATGGTCCTGGCGGATGTCCTGGGCACCTTGGCCTACGCGGGCCTGGCCGTGATGGTGCTGAGCGGGCACGCCCCCCTCGCGGGCATGTGTCTGCTGGCGGTCGCCGCCGGGACGGCCACCGCGCTGTTCGCGCCCGCGATGGACGGCCTGGTGCCGCTGCTGGTCCCGACGGAGCGCCTCCAACAGGCCAACGGTGTGCTGCGGATGGGCACCAACACCTCCCTGCTGCTGGGGCTCGCGTTGTCCGGGGTGACGGTGGCTTTCGTCGGCGCCGGATGGGCGCTCGCGCTCAACGCCGCGTCCTTCGCGGTCAGCGCCGCGCTCACGGCCCGCCTCCCCGTGGCGGCGCGACCACGCGGCAAGACCTCGGGCTGGACCGAACTACGCGAAGGCTGGCGGGAGTTCGCCTCCCGGCAGTGGCTGTGGGTCGTCGTCGCGCAGAGCGCGGTCGTCGTCGCCGCGCTCAACGCCGATGTCGGCGTCCTCGGGCCGCTCATGGCCGACCGGCACCTCGGCGGGGCACGCGCGTGGTCGGTCGTGGTGGCCGCCCAGGCCGTCGGGACGATCGGCGGGGCGGGGCTGGCCGCCCGGGTGCGGGTGCGCCGCCCTCTTCTGGTGGCCGTGCTGTGCATGTTCCCGGCCGCCGTACCGATCGCGCTGCTGAGCGCGCGGGCCCCGGTGTGGATGATCGCCGCGGCCATGTTCACCGCCGGGGTCGCCGGCGACGTCTTCGGCGTGCTGTGGGCCACCACCGTGCAACGCGAGATCCCCGAGCACCTGTTGTCGCGGGTCAGTTCCTACGACTGGTTCGGCTCCCTCACGCTCGCCCCGCTCGGCCTGCTCGTCGCCGGGCCCGTCGCCGCGGCCGTGGGCATCGGCCCCGCGCTGGCCGGCTGCTCGGCCCTGGTGGTGCTGGCCACCGCGGGGGCGCTGCTCTCGCCGCAGGTCCGGACCCTGCGGTCCCCGGCGGTCCGGGTGTCGGCGGACTCCCTGGAGGGCACCGGTTCCTAGACTCGTGGGCCGGACACGAGGGAGGTCGTCATGGTGCCGGACGCGGAGTGCGACGTATGAGCGGTGACGGGCCCGAAGCCGTGGCGGCCCGACTCACCGGGCGGGCCGCGGTGTCGTCGCGGCGACTCACCGGGGCGGTCACCGAAGTCGCCCTCGCCGACGGACCGGTGGTCGTCAAGGACGCCGGAAGCGCGGCGGCGGCACATGCCGAGGCCGCGGGGCTGGAGTGGCTCACCGCCGCCGATGCGGTCAGCGTGCCGGCGGTGCACGGGCGGGAGCGGCAGTGGCTGGTCACCGGCTGCGTCCCGCAGGGGCGGCCGGAGGCCGCGGTGGCGGTGCGCTTCGGCCGTACGCTGGCCGCGTTGCACGCCACCGGCGCCGACGCCTTCGGCGCCCCACCGCCGGGCGGGCCGAGGGACGCGTTCATCGGCGCCGCCCCGATGAGCAACGAGCCCGGCGACGCCTGGCCCGACTGGTACGCCCGGTACCGGGTGCTCCCCTATCTGCGCCGCGCGGTCGACGACGGGACCCTGCGGGCCGCCGAGGCCGCCCCGATCGAGCGGGTCTGTGAGCGCCTCGGGCAGCTCAGCGGCCCCGCCGAGCGGCCCGCGCGGCTGCACGGGGACCTGTGGAGCGGCAATGTGCTGTGGGGTGCCGACGGACAGGTCTGGCTCATCGACCCCGCGGCACACGGCGGGCACCGCGAGACCGACCTGGCCATGCTCCAGCTCTTCGGCTGCCCCCATCTCGCCGAGGTGCTGGAGGGCTACGAGGACGCCATGCCGCCCGCCGCCGGATGGCGGGAGCGGGTGGGGCTGCACCAGCTCTTCCCACTGCTCGTGCACACCGTCCTGTTCGGCCGCGCCTATGCCGAGCAGACCCTCGCCGTGGCCCGCCGGTACGCCGTCGGCTGACCTCGCTACGGCTGCGGCTGCAGATAACGGGCGAGCAGGTCGTCCAGCGTCACCATCCCCGTCAGCAGGCCCGTCTCGTCGCGCACCACCGCGAGGGAGGCGCGGTGGCGGCGAAGCAGTTCGATCGCGTCGGCGACGGTGGTGTCCTCGGTCAGCTCCGGTACCGGGCGGGCCAGGGTGCGGGCCGTCGCGGTGCGTGAGCGGGCGCGGGCCACGAGCGCGTCGCGGGCGTGGACCGAGCCGAGCACCTCGCCGCCCTCCTCACGTACGAGCAGACGGGTGCGGTCATGGTCGGTCGCGAGGCGGAGGATGTCGTCGATGCCCGCGTCCCCGGCGACGGAGGTGATCCGGGCGGCCGGGATCCGGAGCTCGACGACAGGGGTCTCCGGCTCGACGAGCGAACGCGTGAGCAGCTCCGAGTCGGTCTCGCTGATCAGGCCGAGACGCTCGGACTCCTCGACGAGATGGGTGAGTTGTTCGCGGTTGTGGACCGAGGCGAGCTCGTCGCGCGGGGTGACCCGGCACAGCCGTACGAGCGCGTTGCTGATCCGGTTGAGGACGCCGATCAGCGGCCGTACGACCTTGACCACGGCCCGGAAGGGCGGCGAGAGCAGCATCGCGGAGCGCTCGGGGTGGGCGATGGCCCAGGACTTGGGGGCCATCTCGCCGACCACCATGTGCAGGAACACGACCACGATCATGGCCACGGCGAAGGCGACGGCGTAACTCACGGCGCTCGGCAGGCCCACCTTGTGCAGCAGCGGGTCGAGTTCATGGGAGATGGCCGGCTTGGACACCGACCCCAGGCCCAGAGTGCAGACGGTGATGCCGAGTTGGGCGCCGGCCAGCATCAGCGACAGCTCCCGCATCCCGGCGAGTGCCGCCTTGGCGCCGCGCTGTCCCTGGGCCGCCGCCTTCTCCATGCGGTGCCGTTTGGCGGCGACCAGCGCGAACTCGGCGGCGACGAAGAATCCGCTGCCGATCAGCAGCAGGACGGTGACGAAGACCGCCATCGGGAAGCTCATGCCGGCTCCTCCGCCGTCTGCTGGATGCGGACCCGCTCCGGTACGTGCCGGTCCAGGGTGCGTACGTCGATCAGGGCGCTGCCCCCGTCGGCGAGGTCGACGGTGAGCCGGTCGCCGATGGCCGGGAAGCGGCCGAGCCGGTCCACGATGAGGCCGGCCACGGTGTCGTAGTCGTCCTCCTCAGGCAGCTGGATGCCGGTGACGTCGGCGATCTCGTCGAGCCGCCGCCCGGCGTCCACCAGCCAGCCGTCTCCGTCGGGGACGGCGACCTCGATGACCGTGTCGGTCTCG
>JABFXD010000805.1 GCA_013361925.1 Streptomyces sp.
TCCAGATCCTGCCGTTCGCAGCCGGAGCGCACGCGGGACTGCAAGGCTCGTTCGACGTCTACCGTTTCGCGAGCGACCCGACCATCGTCTATACGGAGGGCTACAACAGCGCGCACCCGACCGCGAACCCGGACACGGTCAACGACTGCACACTCCGTTACGATCATCTTCAGGCTGCCGCGCTCTCCCTCAAGGAGTCGGCGGCGACGATCCGGCGCGCGATGGAGGAACGCTATGGAGAGCCAGACTGACTGGCGTAAGTCCAGCTACAGCGGCGACCAGGGCGGCAACTGCGTCGAGGTCGCCGAAGCCCCCGCCGCCACCATCGCCGTCCGCGACTCCAAGAACCCGGCGGGACCGATCCTCACCCTCGACCCCGCCGCGTTCACGAGCTTCGTCAACTGGGCGTCTACAGACGCTGGATGATCGTGCCGGTGGCCAGTCCGCCGCCCGCGCACATCGTGATCAGGGCGAACTCCTTGTCCAGGCGCTCCAGTTCATGAAGGGCCGTGGTGATGAGCCGCGCCCCGGTCGCGCCCACCGGATGACCGAGGGCGATCGCACCACCGTTGACGTTGACCTTCTCCAGGTCCTGCTCGAAGACCTGCGCCCAGCTCAACACGACGGACGCGAAGGCCTCGTTGATCTCCACGAGATCGATGTCCTTCAGCGACATCCCGGCCTTGCCCAGCACCGCCTTGGTCGCGTCGATGGGCCCGTCGAGGTGGAAGTGCGGATCGGCGCCGACCAGTGCCTGGGCGACGATCCGGGCCCTCGGCCGGAGCTTCAGCGCCCGCGCCATCCGCTTCGAGGCCCACATGATGGCGGACGCCCCGTCGCTGATCTGGGACGAGTTGCCCGCCGTGTGGACGGCGGTCGGCATGACCGGCTTCAGTCCGGCCAGCGCCTCCATCGACGTGTCGCGCAGCCCCTCGTCCCGGTCGACCAGCCGCCACATGCCCTGTCCGGCGTGCTGCTCGTCCTCGGTCGTCGGGACCTGGACGGCGAACGTCTCACGCTTGAAGCGCTCCTCGCTCCAGGCGACGGCGGCCCGTTCCTGTGAGATCAGCCCGAGCGCGTCGACGTTCTCGCGGGTCAGACCACGATGCCGCGCGATCCGCTCCGCGGCCTCGAACTGGTTGGGCAGATCCACGTTCCACTCGTCCGGGAACGGCTTCCCCGGACCGTGCTTCGAACCCGACCCCAGCGGCACCCTGGACATCGCCTCGACGCCGCAGGAGATCCCGACGTCGATGACGCCCGCCGCGATGAGGTTGGCCGTCATGTGCGAGGCCTGCTGCGAGGAGCCGCACTGACAGTCGACCGTCGTCGCGGCCGTCTCGTACGGCAGGCCCATGGTCAGCCAGGCCGTGCGCGCGGGGTTCATGGACTGCTCGCCGGCGTGGGTCACGGTGCCGCCGACGATCTGCTCGACGCAGTCGGCGGGGATGCCGGTGCGGCCGAGGAGTTCACGGTAGGTCTCGCCCAGCAGATAGGCGGGGTGGAGGTTGGCGAGCGCGCCACCGCGCCTGCCGATGGGCGTACGTACGGCTTCGACGATCACGGGTTCCGCGGCCATGAAAGGAGTTCCTCTCCTTGCGTACCCGCGCGGCGCGGGGGCGTCCCGGCCCGGCCCGCCACGCGGAACTAGTACGTGTTCTAGTTCCACGTGCAGTCTGCTGACAGGGACTCCATCGCCGCAAGAGTCGTGCACGCCTCTTGCTACTTCTAGAACCCGTTACTACGTTCACCGGACAACCTGATGGACCGTCAGAAGACCGCCGAGCAAGGCTGGAACACGGCTGGAGCTGCCCCATGACCTGTCCAGAGCTCCCCGACGGGTTCGACCTCACCGACCCCGATCTGCTGCAACAGCGCGTTCCGCTGCCGGAGTTCGCCGAACTGCGCCGGGCGGAACCGGTCCGCTGGATCCCCCAGGCGGGCAACATCGCCGGTTTCCAGGACGAGGGCTACTGGGCGGTGACCCGGCACGCGGACGTCAAGTACGTCTCCACCCACCCCGAGCTCTTCTCCTCCACCCTCAACACGGCGATCATCCGCTTCAACGAGCACATCGAGCGCGACGCCATCGACGCCCAGCGCCTGATCCTGCTCAACATGGACCCCCCGGAGCACACCCGGGTCCGCAGCATCGTCCAGCGTGTGTTCACCCCGCGCGCCATCCGCGCCCTGGAGGACAACCTCCGCGCCCGCGCCACCGCCATCGCGGCGAACGCCCGCCAACACCCCGGCTCCTTCGACTTCGTCACCGAGGTCGCCTGCGAACTGCCCCTCCAGGCCATCGCCGAGCTCATCGGCATCCCGCAGGACGACCGGGCCAAGATCTTCGACTGGTCCAACAAGATGATCTCGTACGACGATCCCGAGTACGCGATCACCGAGGAGGTCGGCCAGCAGTCGGCGATGGAGCTCATCGCGTTCGCGATGAACATGGCGGCCGACCGCAAGCAGTGCCCGGCGAAGGACATCGTGACGACCCTGGTCGCCGCCGAGGACGAAGGCAACCTGAACTCCGACGAGTTCGGCTTCTTCGTGCTGATGCTGGCGGTGGCCGGCAACGAGACCACCCGCAACGCCATCACCCACGGCATGCACGCCTTCCTCACCCACCCCGACCAGTGGGAGCGGTACAAGGCGGAGCGGCCGTCGACCGCGGCGGAGGAGATCGTCCGCTGGGCCACCCCGGTCAACTCCTTCCAGCGCACCGCCACCCAGGACACCGAGCTGGGCGGCAAGCTGATCAGGAAGGGCGACCGGGTCGGCATCTTCTACGCCTCCGCCAACCACGACCCCGAGGTCTTCACCGACCCCGACACCTTCGACATCACCCGCGACCCCAACCCCCACCTCGGTTTCGGGGGCGGCGGCCCGCACTACTGCCTGGGCAAGTCGCTCGCGGTCCTGGAGATCGACCTGATCTTCAACGCGATCGCCGACGCGATGCCGAACCTGACCCTGACCGGCGACCCGCGCCGCCTCCGCTCGGCATGGATCAACGGAGTGAAGGAACTCCAGGTCAGCATGGTCTGACCCTCCCCCATTCCCGGGTCGGCGGCTTCCCGGCGCCGCCGGCCCGTCCGGACCCGGGGGAGGCGGGAGCATCCGTCCCTCACGCCCCGTTCCTGCCTCCCCCGAGGCGCACCGCGGCCGGCGAGACAGCCGGGGGCGCGGCCGTCGGCCGGGCGCTGAGGTGCCGGACGACATGCTCGGCGTCCCGGCCCACGCCCTGGACCATCGACGAGGCCATGGCGTACTGGAACAGCCGCCCCACGAAGTACAGCCCGGGTTGCGAGGGCACCACCCCGCGCCGCTGCGCCGGTTCACCGTCCTGGTCGTCGAAGACCGGCAGGTCGATCCAGGAGGTGTCCGGCCGGAAGCCCGTGCACCACAGCACGTTCGCCACCTCCGCCCGCCGCCCGTCCGCGAGTTCCGGCAGCCCGTCACGCACCCCGACGACCCGGTCCACCCGCTCGACGCCCGCCGCCTTCAGATCGGCGGCCTTCACCCGGATCAGCGGGGCGCTGTGCGCGAGCACCTTCGGCCGCAGCCTGCGGCCCATCGGGGTGCGCACGGTCAGCACGTGCCGGAAGAGGAAGAACAGCACCGGCGTCAGCACCCGCGAGGCCCGCCGCTCGATCCGCCACGGGATCTGCCCCGGATGCGGCCCGGACAGCAGCACCCGACGGCTCGCCGCCAGCTCGACGGCGATGTCAGCCCCCGAGTTCCCCGCCCCGACGATCAGCACCGGACCGTCCTGCAACTGCCCCGGGCCGCGATAGTCGACGGCGTGCAACTGCGTGACGCCCGGGGCGAGTTCACCGGCGTACGCGGGCATCTTCGGCAGCCGGTCGTATCCGGCGGCGACGACCACGTTCTCGGCCTCGTACCGCGTCTCGCCGTCCGTCTCCACGACGTAGCGCGTGCCGTCGTACGACAGCCGCCGCACCCGGATACCCGTTCGCACCGGGAGTTCCGCCCATCCGGCGTAGGCCTGAAGGTAGTCGGCGAATTCGTCCCGCGTGGGGAACGCCCAGGCGGGTCCCGGGTAGTGCAGTCCGGGCAGGCCGTCGAAGCGGGCCGGGCTGAACAGCCGCAGGGAGTCCCAGCGTGCGCGCCAGCTGTCGCCGACCCGCTCCCCGGCCTCCAGGATCACGAACGGCCGTCCGGCGCGGGCCAGGTGGTACCCCGTGGCGAGTCCGGCCTGGCCACCGCCGATGACCACGGTCTCGATACGT
>JABFXD010000256.1 GCA_013361925.1 Streptomyces sp.
GTTCGCCCCGTACGGGGTGGACGTCTCCAGCAGCGTCGAGACCGCGCCGGGCATCAAGAGCCGGGAGAAGATGGCCGCCTTCATCGCAGCGGCCCGCTCGCACTGACCCCGCGCGGGACGGTTCAGCCCGCTCGCCCCAGCAGGCCGAGCAAGGGCCCCGCGGGCAGCGGGTGACGCGTCCGCCCGTGCGGACCCGTGGTCGTGGTGGCCGTCAGCAGGGAGTTGAGGACGGCCTCCTCCACGGCGTCGAGCACGGCGCCGAAGAGGGGGTCGAGCCGGTCGTCGGGCAGTACGGCCGGACCGGCGGCCTCGTCCAGGGGGCGGGTGCCGAAGGCGAGACCGTAGTCCCCGCTGCCGTGGCCGTACCCGGCACCGACCCGGGCCAGCGCGTAGACCGCGCGGCGGGCCACCCGGGTCAGCTGACGGGCGTCGAGCGGTGCGTCGGTGGCGGCCACGACCATGCAGGAACCACGGTCGGGGCCGACGTCCGGGTCGGGCAGACCGACGTCGACGGGCGTGACCGTACGGCCCGAAATCCTGAGCGTGCCACCGAAGTTGGCCTGCACCAGCACGCCCAGCGTCACCTCACGTCCTCCCAGTACCAGCCTCCGTGACGAGGTGCCGACACCGGCCTTGAAGCCCAGCGCGGCAGTCCCCGTCCCCGCGCCGACGCATCCCTCGGCCACCGGACCGCCGGACGCGCCCTCCAGGGCGGCCCGGACGTGTTCCTCGCGGACCGGGCGGGAGCGGATGTCGGACAGCAGCCCGTCGTTGCACTCCCCCACCACCGGGTTCACGCTCCGCACGCCCTCGTTCCCCGGCCGGTCCAGCGTCCAGCCGACCAGGGCGTCGGCGACCCGGAACGCCGAGAGCGTCGACGTGAGCAGCACCGGCGTCTCCAGGGCGCCGAGTTCGGACACCTGTGTACCGCCCAGCAGCTTGCCGTAGCCGTTGCCCACGAACACCCCGGCGGGCAACGGGCGGGCCGGGCTCACTCCCTCGGGCACGATCGCGGTGACGCCGCTGTGCACGCGCGGCGGATCGATCAGCGTGGTGTGCCCCACCCGGATGCCCGGCACGTCGGTGAGCGCGTTGTACGGCCCGGTGGGCAGATCGCCGACGCCCAGGCCGATGTCCCGGGCCCTGGGGGCGGTGGGTGAGGGGGACGGATCCGGGGCGGGTGCGCTCATGAGGGGCACCCTACGTCCGGGGCGTCGTCACCTCCGCCGGGTCCAAGGCTTGTCGAGCCGGTCGGCCAGGTCGGCCAGGTCGTCGGCGTACAGGTCGAACCGGTCCTCGGGCACGGGCGGGTCGCCGACCGGGCGGGCCACGTACGCGGTGCGCAGGCCGAGGCGCTGGGCTCCGCGCAGGTCCCAGGCGTGGGTGGCGACCATCAGCAGCCGCTCCGGCTGCAGCCCGGAGACGGTGACGGCCAGCTGGTAGACGGCCGGATCCGGTTTGTAGGTCCGGGCGTCCTCGGCGGACAGGGCCTGGTGCCACCGCAGTCCGGCATGGGCGTTGAGTCCCAGCAGGGCCGTGCGGCTCGCGTTGGACAGGCCGATGAGCGGGAACCGTTCAGCGAGGCGGGCGAGTCCTGCCACGGTGTCGGGCCACGGCGGGAGCCGACGGGCCGACAGGGCGAGCGCGGTGGCATCACCGTCGACCTCGTCAGCGACCAGCTGAGCCGCTTCCCGGTCGATGGTCTCGCTGGTGACATAAGCCCTCGCCCCGTCCACGACGCGGCGTTGCTCACGCTCGACATGCTGTTGCCACAACGCGAGGAGCTCCTCGACCCTGGTCTCGTCGAGCGAGGGATCGAGCGCGCGGATGCCGACGCGGAGCCCCGCCGGTTCGTCGACGAGGGTACCGAGCACGTCGAACACGAGGGCGTCGATCTCCAGCGCTGCCATGGGCGGGGCCTCCTGAACGGTGGGGTACGGCGGGCGGCGCGGGCCCTTGTCGGTGCCCGCGCCGCCCGGTGCCCGGCTCACCGTCGGGCGACGCCGATGGTGATGATGCCGGTCAGCTTCGGGCTGGTGGCGTTGTCGTAAACGATGTCGCCGCCCGCCTTCTTCCAGATGCTGACGCGGAACGTGTCCGCGGTCGCGGTGATCCGGAACGCGTATCCGCCCTTGCCGTCGATCGTGCCGGATCCCTGGTAGACGGCCTGGGAGCCGGTGACCACGAGCCAGTCGGAGCCCGTCGAGCGGAACTTCAGCCTGGCCGCACCGAAGTCGAAGGACGCCTTGCCCGTCGGAACGGTCGCCCCCTTCTCGTACAGGGCGACGAAGGAGAAGGCGGCCTTGCCGGACAGGTCCGGGCGGGCGGGGTAGGCGCCGGCCGGGGAGGTGAAGACGCCGGTGCCGAAGGCGGGGCCGGCCGAGCGGTCGTAGACGATCAGCTCAGGGAGGGTCGTGCCGTCCGAGGCGCCGTCGTCGTCGGTGACCGTGACCACCGGGCGGCGGATGCCGGCCTTGGTGTAGACGTGCTCGGCGCGGCAGCCGGTGGCGGAGACCTTGCCGGACTGCGGTGTGCTGCCGTCCTTCCAGTCGACCTTGCAGGTGTGGGTGTCGGAGGTGCCCGGGTCGGTGAAGGCGGCGGTGACGACGGCGGTCCGGCCCACCGACACCGGGGACTTCGGCCCGGTGGCGGAGGTGATGGCCGGTGCCGCGTTGGCGACCTTCACGGTGGCGGTGTCGCTGCTGCGGCCACCGGTCAGGGTGACGGTGTAGGTGCCGTCGTCGGTGCAGGTGAGGGTGGTCCGCGCCACCGCCGGGTCGGCGAAGGTGCAGGGCGCATCGTCCTCGACCGTCCACTTCGGGCTGCCGGCCCCGGAGAGGGTGCCGTTGAGCGCGACCGCGTCGCCTTCGGTGCCCTCGGCGTCCGGACCGGCGTGCACGACGGTGACCGGGTCGATGCTGGTGAGCGTCGGAACGACCTTCTTGATCATGCCGTCCGCGTCGAACTCCAGCTTGTCCACGGTGGTTTCACGGTGCGTGCCGTCACCGCCGGGGATGGCGAAGCGGTGGTAGGCGATGTACCAGTCGTCCGTGTTCGGGACATGGACGACGGAGTGGTGGCCGGGGCCCTTGATGCCGAGCGAGAGGTCCTTCTCCAGGATCACTCCGCGCTTGGTCCACGGGCCGGTGGGCGAGGGGCCGGTGGCGTAGGCGACCCGGTAGTTCTCGTCCCGGGTGTCGTTCTCCGACCACATGAGGTAATAGGTGCCCTTGCGCTTGACGACGAAGGAGCCCTCGTTGTAGCCGCTGGGGGTGATGTCCTTCATCTTCGCGGTGTCGATCGAGACCATGTCGGCGTTCAGCGGAGCGACGTAGGCATGGCCGTTGCCCCAGTAGAGGTACGAGGTCCCGTCGTCGTCGGTGAACACGGCCGGGTCGATCATCTGGCCGCTGAACTGGCCTGCCTTCAGCAGGGGTTGGCCGAGGGCGTCCTTGAACGGGCCGGTCGGCGAGTCGGACACCGCGACACCGATGTTGGCGTCGGCGCAGAAGTAGAAGTAGTACTTGCCGTCCTTCTCGGCGATGGTCGGCGCCCAGGCGCGGCTGTCCGCCCAGGAGACGTCGGGGCCGAGGTCGAGGATGACGCCGTGGTCCTTCCAGTGGACCAGGTCGGTGGAGGAGTACGCCTTGAACTGCGTGCCGCTCCAGCCGTCGAAGCCGTCGGTGGTCGGGTAGAGGTAGAAGGTGTCGCCGAAGCGGACGATGTTCGGGTCGGCGTTGAGGCCGGGCAGGACCGGGCTCTTCATGACGAGCGCCGACACCGTCCAGGTGCGCTTCTTGCCGTCGGAGCCCGTCACTTCGTAGGTCACCGGCTGGGTGAAGTCCTGGACGCTGCCGGAGGCGGGGCTGATCGCCGCGCCGTGGGCGAGGGTGAACTCCGGGGCCAGCGAGGTGAGATCGGTGCCTTCCTTCAGCGGCAGGGTGATCTCGCTGTCGGCGTTGTCGATGATCGCGTCGACCTTCAGATCCGGCTGCGTGGCCTTGGCGATGCCCGCGGTGTTGCCGCTGAGCTCCATGACCTCCGCGGCCGACAGAGCGCGGTCGTAGATACGGAAGTCGTCGACCTCGCCGGCGAAGTAGGGGTCGGCCGAGTACAGGGAGCGGCCGATGTAGCCGCTGTAGTCCTTGTTGGCGTCGTACAGTTCGGACGGCTTGATGCCGGTCGTGGTGCGGGCGGCCTCGACGCCGTCGACGTAGAGGACCATGAGGCCGGTCGTGCCGTCGAGCGTG
>JABFXD010000898.1 GCA_013361925.1 Streptomyces sp.
CCCGGTACCCCTCCGCGCGCAGGTTCTCGACCGCGTCGGGGGAGGGGGCCAGCAGATAGTCGCTGACCCGGTCGGTGGCGACCCGGTTGACCTCCTCCGGCATGCTCCAGTCGCGGCTGCGCAGCCCGGACTCGACATGCGCGAGCAGCGGCCCCGCCTTGGCGGTGACCAGGGCGCAGGCGAGGGTGGAGTTGATGTCGCCGACCACGACGACGATGTCCGGCGCGACCTCTTCCAGCAGGGGCTCGAACGCGGTCATCACCCGCCCGGTCTGCTCGGCGTGGCTGCCGGAGCCGACACCGAGGAAGCGGTCGGGCGGCCGGATGCCGAGGTCGGCGAAGAACACGTCGTTCATGGCCGGGTCGTAGTGCTGCCCGGTGTGGACGAGGAGCACCTCGGCGCCGCGGCGCTCCAGGGCGTCCATCACCGGTTTGATCTTCATGTAGTTGGGGCGGGCCCCGGCTACGCAGACGATGCGCGGCATGGTTCAGAGCACCTCGATCGTGGGTCCGGGGGTCAGGCGACGACGGCAGTCGAGGACGAACGGGGCCTGTTCGGCGATGAGTTCGTAGTCGAAGCCGTCGTGGTCGGTGAGCAGGACCACCACATCGGCGGCGGCCAGCTCCTCCGCGTCCGGCTCGACCCGGACCAGCCGGGCGTCCACCGGCAACCCCTCGACGACATGCGGGTCGGCGGCCCTGACCTGGGCCCCCATGTCGAGGAGCAGTTGGGAGATGCGCAGGGCCGGCGACTCGCGGGCGTCACCGGTGTTCTTCTTGTATGCCAGACCGAGCAGCAGGACGCGCGAGCCGTTGACCGATCTGCGTCTGGCGTTGAAGAGGTCGGTGACGCGCCGGGTCACGTACTCCGGCATGTGGTTGTTGATGTCGTTGGCCAGCTCCACGAACCGGAAGCTCTGGCCGAGTTCGCGCTGCACCCGCCAGGACAGGTACGACGGGTCGATCGGCAGGCAGTGACCGCCGACGCCGGGCCCCGGAGTGAACTTCATGAAGCCGAAGGGCTTGCTGGACGCGGCGTCGATGGCCTGCCACACGTCGATGTCCAGGTGGTGGGCGAACATCGCGATCTCGTTGACCAGCGCGATGTTCACATGCCGGAAGGTGTTCTCGAGGAGCTTGGCGAGCTCGGCCTCCTTCGGCGAGCTCACCGGCACGGTGGTGTCGACGAGTTGGGCGTAGAAGTCCTGTACGGCCTTCAGGGACGCCTCGTTGACTCCCGAGACGACCTTCGGCGTCTCCTTGAAGCCCCAGACCGTGTTGCCGGGGTCGATCCGCTCCGGGCTGTACCCGAGATGGAAGTCGGCGCCCGCGGCGAGACCCGAGCCCTCCTCCAGCAGCGGCGCGAACAGCTCCTGGGTGGTGCCGGGGTAGGTGGTCGACTCCAGGACCACCGTGGCGCCGGGGCGCAGATAGCGGCCGAGGGTGACCGCCGACTCCTTGATGTACCGCAGATCGGGCGTGCCCTCGTGCAGCGGGGTCGGCACCGTCACGACGGCGACGTCGAAACCGCCGCAGTCGCGGGCCGACTCGCTCGCCCGGTAGGTGCCGTTGTCCAGCGCCGCGCGGATCCGCTCCGAGGAGACGTCCTCCACGAAGGACTCACCGGCGGCGAGGCTCTTGATCCGGCGCGCGTCGACGTCGTACCCGATCACCTCGTGTCCGACCTCGGCGGCGCGGATGGCCAGCGGCAGTCCGACGTATCCCTGTCCCACCACGACGACACGCATCAGTGACTCCTGTTCGCGGGAGCGGTCGACGGGGTGAGCCGGAAACGCTCGCGCGCCGTCATGAGAAGGAAGGCAGCATTGGTGGTGAGGTAGCGCCGGCCCAGGCGGCGCGGTTCCTGGAGCACGCGGTAGAGCCATTCCAGGCCCAGGCGCTGCCAGGCGGCCGGGGCCCGCTTGGTGATCCCGGCCAGGATGTCGAAGGAGCCGCCGACGCCGTGCACCACACGGGCGCCGGTGCGTTCGCCGTACGCGGCGGTGAAGATCTCCTTCTTCGGCGAGGTCATGCCAAGGAAGAGCATCTGGGCGCCGCTGTCGGCGATCGCATCGGCGATCGCCGCCTGCTCGGAGTCGTCGAAGTAGCCGTTGCGGTGGCCCGCCACCTTCAGGCCGGGGAAACGCGCGGCGACCCGCCGCACCATCTCCGCCAGCACCTCCTCCTTGGCGCCGAGGAAGTAGACCGACATGCCCGCCGTCTCCGCCTCGGCCAGCAGCCGCAGGAACAGGTCGATCCCGGCCACCCGCTCCGGCAGCGGGGCCTTCAGCACCCGCCCGGCCCAGACCACGGCCTGTCCGTCGGCGAGGACCAGGTCGCAGCCGGACACCGCCTTGGCGAGGCGCTCGTCGCGCCGCATGTTCACCAGCTTCGCGGCGTTGACGACACCGATCTCCAACTGCCTGCCGTCCCGCACCGCTTCGAGGCAGCGCTCGACGGTCTGGTCCATGGTCAGCGGGTCCAGCTCGACGCCGAACAGCGTCCGTCTCCCACTCATATTCGGCCCCCCTGCCAGGCGTGGAGCATCCAGCCGAACTCGTACGGCCGGCATTCACGGTCCACGGACAGCGGGCGGTAGACCCGGTCCAGGGCCCCCAGCCGCAGGCCAGGAACGGCACGGGTACTCAGTCCCCGGGCGGCGCGCACGGCCTTCTTCGGGTCGCCCCGGTAGACCTTGCGCCAGGTCACGCCGAGGTCGTCCAGGATCAACGGCTCGCGGACATCCGGGCGTTCGGACAGCTCCGGTACGTCCGTCATCCAGCGCAGGCCCTTGCGGATCGCTACGCCGAAGTCGCTGCCGCCGGCGTCCGTGAGGTCGAACAGGGCGGTCGGTGCCATCGCGTGCTGGTGGACGCTGTAGACCGGGTAGCCCTCGATGACGCCGCCGGTGCGCGCGTCGTAGTGCCACCACCACTGCCCGCCGTCGCCCTGGAGCTCACAGATCCGCTGGGCGCAGGCCTCGGCCGCGGCGAGCGCCTCGGCGTCCCCGTCGCCGCTGGCGTGCGCGAGGGCCAGGGCCTGGAGCGGATAGGTCTGGTCGGCGAAGCAGCTCACATGGGCCCGGTACCAGGGGAGCAGCCCGGGCGCGGTCGCGTGCGGGAACAGCGGACCGGCGCCGATGCGGGCCCGCAGCAGCCGGTCGCGGGCCGAGGCGAAACGTCTCTCCACGTCGACCGTGTCACGGGCCGCCGCATAGGCGGACAGCACCCAGGCGGCCTCGACGGTGTACTGCGGCTTGTCGTACGCGTCCAGCGCCTCGACCCGGGCGAGGGCGTCGGACAGCTTGGGGTGGGCGGTCTCGGCGGCGGCCCAGGCGATGAGCGCCGCGTCGCCGAGGTTGGTCACCCCGGGGAGGGATTCCACCAGCAGGCCCGTGAACTCCTGCGCGGTGCGCCCGCCGAGCGCCGCCCGCTGGCGGTCCTCGGGCAGGAAGCGCACGCCGAGCGCGGTGATGGCCGCGTACCGGGTGCTGGTCCCGCGCCGGTCCAGGGTCCAGGAACCGTCGGGTGCCCGCCGACCGGCCATGGTGAAGGCGAAGGCCTCCTTGCCGGGCAGCAGCATCGCGGGGAGACCCAACTCCGCCACCGTGAGGAGACGTTGGGCGAGCGCGAGCAGCGACGGTTCCTCACGACCGAGCGCGGCCAGACGTGACATGGTCATCTTTGGGACACACCAACCCCCCTGTGGGCCCTGTGTTGGACAGACTGGTGAAACGTCGGGCCACATTCGGCCAACGACGGAAGGCAGACGTCAGGCGCCGGAGCGGCTGTCACTCCTGGACGCGGACACAGGTGTCCCCACCACCCCGTAACCCCCCCTGGGCACTACTGGCTTGTGCGGTCATTGTGCATGGTCTGCACACTTCGCACACATGTTATGCCTGTAGATGTTCGATGATTTGGCCTTTGAGGGAAACAGTTGGGAACGGCTGGAAACAGGAGTCATGCGCGCTCGACGAGCCCGCCGTCCTTCTCGTCGTACAGCCCGCCCGTCTCCGGGCACTCCCACGTGCCCGGATCCCGTTCCACCAGGCGTACGCCGGCCCGCCCGACCCAGCCGATCCGGCGCGCCGGCACACCCGCCACGAGTGCGAAGTCCGGGACGTCCTTGGTCACCACGGCCCCCGCCGCGACCAACGCCCAACGACCGATGTGGACCGGGGCCACACAGACCGAACGCGCCCCGACGGAGGCCCCTTCGGCCACGGTGACGGCCACGGCCTCCCAGTC
>JABFXD010000142.1 GCA_013361925.1 Streptomyces sp.
GGTGCCGTCGGCGGTGCCGCCGCCGTTCACGTCGAGGCACTTGCCGCTGTTGCGGTTGACGAGGGTGTACGACGTCGGGGTCGCCGCCGTCTCGCCGGACGGGCCCGGCAGAGAGGTGCCGAGGGTGACGGGGGTGCCGAAGTTCGGGGTGCCGTCGGCGTTCCAGGTGAACTTCTGGGCCCGCGTGGTCCGTCCGTTGCCGCAGCCGCCGGACGAGGACGAGTTGGCGTGGTAGACGATCCAGTTCTCGGTGCCGTCGGGCGAGGAGAAGAAGCCGTTGTGGCCGGGGCCGTACACGCCGCCCGCGTCACTGCGCTGGAAGACCGGCGACGAACTCTTCGTCCAGGAGGCCGCGTTGAGCGGATCGGAGCCGGTCAGCTCCAGCATGCCGAGCTTGTAGTCGGCCGTCTGGCAGGAGCTCGCCGAGAAGGTCAGGAAGGTACGGCCGTTGTGGTAGAGCGGCTCGGGGCCCTCGTTGACGGGGGAGCCGGAGGTCTCCCAGCTCGCCGTCGGGCTGGAGATGATGGTGAAGGTGCTGCTCGCCAGCGTGTACGGGTTGCTCATCGGCGCGATGACCAGGCTCTGCGTACTGCCGTTGATGAAGCCGCTGCCGACGAGGTACAGGCTGCCGCCGTGCTCCAGTACGCTCGCGTCGATCAGCCAGCCGTTCGGGCTGAGGTTGGACCCGGTGAGCGTGTTCTTGTAGGTGTACGGGCCCATCGGGTCGGTCCCGGCGCTCTCCAGGACATGCGTGCGCTGCGAGTCGCAGCAGGCCACCCCGCTCTGTCCGGCGGAGTAGTAGACGTACCAGTGCCCGTCGAAGAAGTGCATCTCCGGCGCCCAGATGTTGGTGTTGCGGGTCGAGGTGGTGTCCGACCACACCTGCACGTTGGGCGCGGTGGCGAGGCCCGCCAGCGTCGGCGACTTCCGGATGCCGAGGATGCCGGTGAACGTCGTGGTGATCAGGTAGTAGTTGCCGTCGTAGTACTCCAGCCAGGGGTCGGCGCCCTTGGAGGACTTGAGCGGATTGGTGTACGGGCGGCCCTCCGCGGCCTGGGCCGGCTGGGTCACCGCCACGAGCGCGAGCAGCAGGCCGAGCACGCAGGCGAGCAGTGCTCCGCGGTGCTTCCCGAGGTGAGTCCGAGGCATACGCGACCGTCCCTGTCCGTAATTTCGAACGTAGTTCGTGATTCCGGTCAGAAGATAGGGATGGGGCATGTTCCCGTCAACGGTTTCGTCATACGTGGTGCACGTACGATCTTCAAGATCGATGGTGTTGTCGGGAGGGGACTGAAGTGAGCGTGCCGAAGAGCCGGGCCGTGTTCGGGGCCGCCGGCGCCCGGCCGTGCACCCTCGTCCTGTGCCGGGGCTGCTGCTGCGGTGACGCGCGCAAGCACCCCGGTGTCGACCATGAGTGGCAGCTGGACCGGTTGCGGGCCGCCGCCGCGGAGTCCGGCGGTCGACTCGCGGTCCGTACGACCGACTGTCTCGGCCCCTGCGACCAGGCGAACGTCCTCGTCGTACAGCCCTCCGGCGAGGGGCGACGCCGCGGCGGGCGGGCTACCTGGATCGGCTGGTCCGGCGACGACGCCTGCACGGACGACGTACTGGACTGGGTGGCGGCCGGCGGCCCCGGCCTGGCCGATCCCCCGGCCACCCTCACCCTCCAGTTCATCAGCCCGCCCCGCCCGGAACTCCGCCGCGCCCGCCGCTGAGCGCGCGACGGTAGGGAGTTGGTGCGCTCGTCTGCCTCGTCCGGGTTCGACGGGGACGGTCAGCCGATCAGTCTGATCACCGGCGGCCACAGCACGTTGCGCGCCCGCAGCAGGGACGGCCCGAGATGTTCCGGGCACACCGGCAGCGGGAAGTCGACATACCTGCCGATCTCGAAACGGGCCCGCTCGGTGCACGTCCGCCCTTCGTCGGAACCGGCGAACTGCCCCTTGCACAGCGGGGGTTGAGCAGAGAGCGGCGTGTCGGAGGACTCGTGCATGGTCACCTCGTTACCGCCGGCCGGTGCATACCGCCACGCTAAGAAGTCCCCGCCCGGCCTGCCCGCAGGGAGGGCCCGTCCGGGTGAGCCGGGCCGCGCGTCACGACAGGGCCGCGCTCGGCGAGGTCATCCACGACAGCGGTCGGCATGTCCTGGCGGGGGAGGAACCCGCACACTGACTGCGGCACACTCACACCGGAGCGAAAGGCATTCCGTGCAACTCCACACCCGTGAATGGGGCACCGGCGACCGGACGGCCCTGCTCGTCCACGGCATCATGTCCGACTCCCGCACCTGGCGCCGCGTCGGACCGGCCCTCGCCGAGCGCGGCTACCGGGTGCTCGCGGTCGACCTGCGCGGCCACGGCCGTTCGCCGCGCGGCGAGTACACCCCGCGGGACTTCGCCGACGACCTCGTGGACACCCTGCCGCCCGGCGCCGACGTGATCATCGGCCACTCCCTCGGCGGACTCGCCCTCTCCCTCGCGGTGGAGCGGCTGCGCCCGCTGCGGGCCGTCTACTCCGATCCGGCCTGGTCCTCACCCGACCCCGAACAGCCCCTGGACCCCGAGACGTTCGCGTCCGGCAAGAACGTCACACGGGAGCACATAGCCCGGTCGAACCCGCGCTGGGACCCCGCGGACGTGGACGTCGAGGTGGCCACGCTGGCCGACTGGGACGCGGACACCTCGTACTTCCTCGACGGCCGCCCGCTCACCGGCTTCGTCCCCGACCGCCCGGCCGTGCCCTCCCTGGTCCAACTCGCCGAGCCCAGCTTCCTGGTGGGGGCGGCGGACGTGACGCGGCTGCGGGCGAGCGGCTTCGAGGTGCGTACGGTCGCCGGGGCGGGCCACACCATCCACCGGGACGACTTCGACGGGTTCATGAAGTCCCTCGACGGCTGGATCTGAGCGACACCGGGGATCAGGCCGCCAACTCGCTGTCCCAGTCCAGCAGTCGTACGAGATCGTCCTCGCCGGGGCGGGGCGCCCCGGTGGGGCGGTCGCCGCGGGAGAGGGCGCCGCTGACCGCGATGTTGTGCTCCACGCGCGGGCGGCGAAGCGCCTCGTAGCGGGTGAGCGCCGCGTCGAGATCCGGGGTGTCCCGCAGCGACTTGGCGAGCACGACCGCGTCCTCCAACGCCATCGACGCCCCCTGGCCGGTCGCGGGGGACGCCGCGTGGGCCGCGTCGCCGACGAGCAGGGTGCGGGCGGAGCGCCAGGGGGTGCCGGCCGGGATCTCGGCGGCGTCGGTGACGAGGACGTCGTCCTGGGTGGCCGCGACGATGTCCGCGGCCGGGCCGGCGTCCTCGCGCAGCAGCTCCACGAGCGGCTCGCGCCACCCGCCGGGCGCCTTCGGCGGTACGTCCGCCACGCGCGCGAACCAGTACGTCTCCCCTTCGGGCGACATCGCGTACCCGAACGCGGCCCGGCTGCCGCGCACCATCGTGATCTGCTCGGCGGCGCCGGACGGGCGGGCGGCGCCGGTGTAGCCGTAGAACACGCGCTGCCCGGCGTAGCGCGGGCGCACGCCCGGGGCGATCGCCTCCCGGACCGTGGAGTGGAGGCCGTCGGCGCCGACGAGCAGGTCGGCCGTCGTACTGCCGCCGTCCGAGAAGCGGGCGGTGACGCCGCCCGGGCCCTCCTCGACGGAGGTCAGCCGCACCCCGTGCCGGACGTCGATGCCCCGGCGCGCCGCCTCCGTCTGGAGCGCCGCGTTGAGGTCGCCGCGGCGCACGCACCGGAACCGCAGCAGTGGATCGTCGGCCTCGCCCAGCGGTACCCGCGCCAGCTCGTCGCCCGTCGCGTCGAGCACCCGCATCGACCGCAGCGGGAACCCGACCGCGCGGACGGCGGCACCGGCGTCCACCTGGGTCAGGGCCCGCATGCCGTTGCTCGCGAGGGTGAGGAACGCGCCCAGGTCCTCGGCCGAGTCGGGATGCGCCTCGTGCACGACGACGTCGGCGCCCGCCTTGTGCAGGGCCAGCGCCGTCGCCGTACCGCCGATTCCGCCGCCTATGACCATCGTCCGTATGCGCATGTGATCGAACGTACCCGCCACAACTGCTCGATCGTGAGCGGATGTTCGGCCGGTCAGGACCTCGACAGGTCCAGCAGCACCTTCGAGGCGGCCCTCCGGTCCTGGGCGGTGGCGAACGCGGTGACGGAGTCCGCCAGCGGGAAGGTGTGCGTGACCACCGGGTCCACGGGCAGGCCCTCGGCCAGCAGGGCGAGCGCCTCGTCGAACTCGGTGTCG
>JABFXD010000549.1 GCA_013361925.1 Streptomyces sp.
CCGCCGGTGTGACCGACACGACCCGTTATGGGGACTGCGGCGCGCGGCTCGGGGTACGAGCACTGGTGCAGCAGCGTCCGGCGAGGCCGGCTTCCGAGAGAGAAACGCATGATCGAACACCTGGACGGGGCAGTGATATCGACTGGTTTCGACGTGCCCGTGGACCCCTTGCGCCGGGCAGCCCACTACACCGGCGAACCGGGAAGCATCGCCGAGGCCCGCCACTTCGCCGCCCGCTTCCTCGACCAGCTCAGGACCGAGTGGTGCGCCGAGATCGGTGCCCGGGCCGACGACGAGGTGCTCCTGGTGGTGAGCGAGCTGGTCACCAACGCGGACCGGCACAGCAACGGCCCGTACATCCTGGACCTGGAGGGCACGGACGACGTCGTGACCGTCTCCGTCTACGACAGCAGTGCCGCGCTGCCGCTGCGTTTCCCGAAGGACCCGGAACGGGTCGGCCGGCACGGTCTGGAGATCGTGCACGCGCTGGCGACGGAGGTCACCGCGGAGCGCGTGCCGGTCGGCAAGCGGGTCAGCGCGGTGCTGCGACTCGGCGACGGGCCCGGTGAGGGGTGATCGCCGGAACGGTCGTCCCGGCGATCACCCCTCACCTCCGCCGCACGTTCCTCAGGCGCAGCCCAGCTCGCCCAGCATGCCCTCGCGCAGTCGCCCGATGATCCGCTTGATCAGCCGGGACACATGCATCTGGGAGCAGCCCAGCTGTTCGCCGATCTCCGCCTGCGTGGCCTCCTCCACGAACCGAAGATGGATGATCTGCCGGTCCCGGTCGCTGAGCTCCGCCATCAGCGGCGCGAGCGACTGGAAGTCCTCGACCAGCCGCAGCCCGTACTCCTCGACACCGATGAAGTCGGCCAGCACCGACTCGCCGTGCTCGGGGCCGTCGCCGGTCAGGGCGGCGTCCAGCGAGGAGGAGTTGTAGCCGTTGGAGGCGATCTGGCCCTCGACGACCTCGCTCTCGGAGATGTTCATCAAGGTGGCGAGTTCGGCCACCGTCGGCTCCCGGTCCAGCCTGCTCGCCAGCTCCTCGCGCGCCTTGGCCAGCTCCACCCGCAGCTCCTGCAACCGCCGCGGCACGTGCACCGCCCAGGTGGTGTCCCGGAAGAAGCGCTTGATCTCACCCACGATGTACGGCAGCGCGAAGGACGTGAACTCGACCTCCCGCGCCAGCTCGAACCGGTCGATGGCCTTGATCAGGCCGATCATGCCGGTCTGGACGATGTCCTCCATGTCGTCCCCGCGGCCGCGGAAACGCCCGGCGGCGAACCGCACCAGGGACATGTTCATCTCGATCAGCGTGTTGCGCGCGTACTGGTATTCGTGTGTGCCTTCCTCGACCTCCGTCAGGCGCTGGAAGAACTGGCGGGACAGCTCCCGCGCGTCGCGCGGAGCGACGCTCCGCGGGTCCACGACCCCCGGCAGCGGTCCGTCACCCGTGCTGGTCCCAGCGGTCCCCTCGATGAGCTGTGCCTGCGACCCGGTCACGGCGGTGTCCATGTCCTCTCCCACGTCATGATGGTGACCGGCGGGCGACCCGCCGGTTCTCGTCCTGCGCGTACCCATGGTGGGAGAACGCATGCATGTGATGGTCGCCGGGACTCAGAAAAATGGAGAGGAGAGGGCGTGTGGCGTGCGAAGCGAGCCAGAGTATGTGATGCAGGTCACAGATCGACCGGTCATGCCCCGGTGCGCGTGGCCGTGATCAGGTCGTGGAGGTAGCGCTTGGTGACACGGCCCTCGTACCGGGTCTCGATCAGCCCGCGGATGCAGTCCAGCAGCCCCCGCCGGAGGTCCTCGCGCAGCGCGCGGTGGCCCGAGTAGGTGAGCAGGACGTCGATGTACTCGTCGGCGGTGTACGTGATGTCCTGCCGGAAGCGGGTCACCGTGACGTCCTCGAAGTCCGGGGAGTCCTCCCATTCGCGGGTCGCGGAGGGAATCTCCTCCTCCGGCAGGAGCCGCAGGCCCGGCGGGGTGGCCGGGTCCCAGCGTTCGTAGCAGCGCTGCGCCTCGGCGAAGAAGTCGACGCTGCCGCCCGCGACATGCTCCGACCCGAACACCGCCGCCCGGCCTCCGGGGCGCAGCGCCCGGGCCGCCTTGGGCACCCGCACCGCCGGGTCGATCCAGTGCCAGGCGGTCGCGCTGACCACGAGGTCGAAGGGCTCCTCGGGCAGCGGCCAGCTCTCGAAGTCCGCGACCTGCACGTCGACGTGCGGGAACCCCCGCAACCCGCGCCGGGCCACGGCGGCCAGGTCGGGCCCCAGCTCCACACCCGTGAGCCGGCAGCCCGACTCCGCGAGGGGACGGGTGAGGCGGCCCGTCCCCGGACCCACCTCCAGGACGCGGCGACCGGGACCGAGGTCGGCCAGTACCGTCAACTCGGCGATCAGATCAGGGGGATAGTGCGGGCGCACCCGGTCGTACAGCTCCGCCGCCTCGTTGAACGTCTCCCGCAGCTCCATGCCCCTGCCCTCCACAGCCGGAATTCACCCAGGGCAGAATGCTGATCCCTTCCCATGGCGTCCAACGCTTTTAGGCTGAGAAGGTGACCGAACCAGCGCCGAACCGAGCCCGCGTCATCCCTCTGCGCCCGGCCGCCGCCCGCCCGGCCGCCGCGCCGCCGCCCAAGGAACCCCTGTGGCGGGACCTGGTCGGCGACGTGCTGCGGCGTGAACGGCTCGCCCAGGAGCGGACGTTGAAGGACGTCGCCGACGCCGCCCGGATCTCCATGCCTTACCTCTCCGAGGTGGAGCGGGGCCGCAAGGAAGCCTCGTCGGAGGTCCTCGCGGCCGCCGCCCAGGCCCTCGGCCTCGGCCTCGGCGACCTGCTCGGCCGCGCCCAGGGCGAGTTGCTCCGGATCACCAGCCGGACCTCCGCGGGCAGTCGCCGGGCGACGACCTCGTCGTACGACGGACTCTGCCTGGCCGCCTGACGCCCACCCGGCGCCTTAGGGCCTGTCCGCCGGATCCTGTCGCAGACGCAGGGGCACCGGCGCCATATGAAGTGCCGCTGCTTTCCTGCGACCTGATCCGCCGGACAGGCCCTACACCGTCACGAGGCGCCGGCTCAACACCTCGTCGGCCAGGCCGTACGCGACGGCCTCCTGCGCGGTGAAGAACTTGTCGCGGTCCATGTCGGCGCGCAGGGTCGCGATGTCGTGGTGGGTGTGCCGGGCGAGCACCTCCTCCACCTGGGCGCGGATCCGGATCATCTCCTTGGCCTGGAGCGCGAGGTCGGAGATCATGCCCCGGCTGCCGCCGCTGGCCGGCTGGCCGAGCAGCACGCGCGCGTGCTCCAGCACGATCCGGCGTCCGGGATCCCCGCCGGCGAGAAGCACGGCCGCGGTGGAGGCCGCCTGGCCGACGCAGACCGTCGAGATCGGGGCCTGCACATAGGTCATCGCGTCGTAGATCGCCATGAGCGAAGTGAAGGAGCCGCCCGGGGAGTTGATGTAGATCGAGATCTCGTGGTCCGGTGCCGAGGACTCCAGGTGCAGGAGTTGCGCGATCACGACGTTGGCGACACCGTCGTCGATCTCGGTGCCGAGGAAGATGATCCGCTCCGACAGCAGCCGGCTGAACACATCGGAGGAGCGCTCGCCGTGCGCGGTGCGCTCGACGACGTACGGAATCGTGTAGTTCCCCATGTCACAGCCCCATCCGTCGCTTCGAGGCGGCCGGGCGGACGTCCGCGAGGGACTCCAGGACCCGGTCCACCATGCCGTACTCCCTGGCCTCCTCGGCCGTGAACCAGCGGTCCCGGTCGCCGTCGTGGGCGATCGTCTCCGGGGTCTGGCCGGTGTTCTCGGCGAGCAGCCGCTCCATGGTCCGCTTGCTGTGGTCCAGGTTCTCCGCCTGGATCGCGATGTCGGCCGCGGTGCCGCCGATGCCGGCCGATCCCTGGTGCATCATGATCCGCGCGTTGGGCAGGGCGTACCGCTTGCCGGGCGCGCCGGCGCAGAGCAGGAACTGCCCCATGCTCGCCGCGAATCCCATGGCGAGGGTCGACACGTCGTTCGGGATCAGCCGCATCGTGTCGTAGATGGCGAGACCCGCGTACACCGAGCCGCCGGGGCTGTTGATGTACAGACTGATGTCGGTGCGCGGGTCCTCGGCCGACAGGATCAGCAGCTGCGAGCAGACGCGGTTGGCGGAGACCTCGTCGACCTGGCTGCCGAGCAGGACGATCCGCTGCCCGAGCAACTGGGCGGCCAGATCGTCGTCGAACCGGGA
>JABFXD010000741.1 GCA_013361925.1 Streptomyces sp.
GTTGACTTCGCGATCCGATCATCCGCAGTCCGTAACCCAAGTGCCGCGCCGCTCGTTGTGCGGGATGCAGGCTCCCTGTGGTCACTCCCTGGCCGACTTCGATCACTCGATCGAGTGCATGCGGTCAGGGCGTGCAACCCTCAGGACCCCCTGGGGAGTCGACCGTCATGACGAGAGGAGGTGCCGCCAGTGATCGCGAACGTATCGGCGCACCGGCGGGCGAACGCCTTCGCCCAGGCCCTGGAGGACGAGTCCGACCGGGGCACGGCGGCCCAAGAGGCCGAAGGACCGGCGCCCGACCCGGCCGCCGCCGAACAGACCGGGAGCGGCCGCATGCTGGCCCTCGCGGAATGTCTCGGCGAGCTGCCGAAGCCGGAGCTGGATCCCGAGGTCAAGGTCGTCCAGCGGGCCCAGCTGGTGGCAGCGTTCGAGGCCATGCTCCAAGAGGGCACCGTCGGGGGCGAGGCAGGCAACGCGGTGCCCGAGCAGCGCTCGCATCGCGCGCGAGGCGCCCACCGGGCGACCGGACTGGGCAAGCTACGACCGCGTTCCCGGCTCACCAAGGGCCTCGCCGCCGGCGGGCTCAGCGTCGGCGTGGCCGCGGGAGCCTTCGGCGGGGTCGCGGCGGCCAGCTCGGACGCCCTCCCCGGCGACTCGCTCTACGGCCTCAAACGCGGCATCGAGGACTTCAAGCTCAACTACCTGTCCGACGGGGACGACGAGCGCGGCGAGGCCTATCTCGACCAGGCCTCCACGCGGCTCAACGAGGCCCGCCGGCTGATGGACCGCGACCGCGGCGGCCAACTGGACCACGAGTCGCTGGGCGAGATCCGCCGCGCGCTGTTCGGTATGCAGCACGACGCCGCAGAGGGCCACCGCCTCCTGCACGAGGCGTACGAACGCGACCCGGGCTCACTCGGCCCCATCCAGGCCCTGTCCTCCTTCTCGCGCTCGCACCGCGAGGTCTGGGGCGCCCTCCGCGACCGCCTCCCGGTCCAGCTGGGCGACGTCAGTCAGCAGGTGTCGTCGGTGTTCGACGCCATAGACGAAGAGGTCGCGCCGCTCCAGTCCCTGCTCCCCCAGCCCCCCACCCAGGGCGGCGGCACAGGCAACAGGCAGGGCGGTTCCGGTACGGCATCCACGGGCACCTCCGGCTCCGACCGCTCGACGGCCCCGAGCAAGGGCAGCGGCACGTCCGACGGCACGGGCACCGGCTCCGGCAGCCCCAGCCACTCCGCCTCGTCCGGCAGCGAGGACGGCCTGCTGGGCGGCAACACCGGCGGACTCCTGGACCCCCCGGAGACCGCCACCGGCACCTCCACCCCCACCGCCACGCCGTCCACCGAACCGGACGTCACCCTCCCACCGCTCCTCCCCGGCCTCCTGCCCGGCCTGGGCATCAACGGAGAAGACGCAGGCTAGAGACGCCAGTACGGCAGTGGGGGCGCCCTTCCCGAGAAGGGCGCCCCCACTGCCGTATCACCGACTAGAAGAACACCGACCGCCGCTGCACCAGCAGCTTGTAGAGCGTGTGCTGGATCTGTTCCCGTACCTGGTCCGTCAGGTTGAACATCAGCATCGGATCCTCCGCCGCCTCCGGCGGATAGCCGTCCGTGTGGATCGGCTCGCCGAACTGGATCGTCCACTTCGTCGGCAGCGGGATGGCGCCGAGCGGCCCGAGCCATGGGAAGGTCGGCGTCAACGGGAAGTACGGGAAGCCCAGAAGGCGGGCCAGGGTCTTGGCGTTGCCGATCATCGGGTAGATCTCCTCCGCGCCCACGATGGAGCACGGGATGATCGGGGCGCCGTTGCGCAGGGCCGTGGACACGAAGCCGCCGCGGCCGAAGCGCTGGAGCTTGTAGCGCTCGCTGAACGGCTTGCCGATGCCCTTGAAGCCCTCCGGCATGACCCCGACCAACTCGCCCTGGCCAAGGAGCCGTTCGGCGTCCTCCGCGCAGGCCAGCGTGTGGCCGAGCTTGCGGGCCAGCTCGTTCACCACCGGCAGCATGAAGACCAGGTCCGCGGCCAGGAGGCGCAGATGCCGGCCCGCGGGATGGTTGTCGTGGACGGCGACCTGCATCATCAGACCGTCCAGCGGCAGCGTCCCCGAGTGGTTGGCGACGATCAGCGCGCCGCCCTCCGCCGGGATGTTCTCGATGCCCTTCACCTCGACCCGGAAGTACTTCTCGTACACCGGCCGCAGCAGCGACATCAGGACCTGGTCGGTCAACTCCTCGTCGTAACCGAAGTCGTCGACGTCGTAGTCCCCGGTGAGACGGCGGCGCAGGAACGACAGCCCACCCGCGATACGCCGCTCGATACCACCGGCACCACCCTCGTCCTGCGGCCCGACCGGCGGCGGCTGTTCCTCACGCGTCACAGGAACATCATCCTGCGCCGGCGCCCTGCTGGGCAGGGGTTGGACCTCACGGACCAGCGAGGACTCCTTGCGCCGGCTCCCCGCACCGCGCCGCCGCGCCGGCCGCTGCACGGCAGCCCCGCGAGACCTGTCGTCGTCGAACGGAATGACCTTGGCGTCCGCCATCGTTGATGCGCTCCTCAGTTGGCGCTCTGCGTCGGGGGCTGGCTCGGAAGATGGCCGCCGCCCAGGGCGGGCAGCGCGGCGATCCGGTCGACGGCCCCCGCGAGGGCCTCCGGCGGCAGCAGCCCGGGCCCACGGACCCGCGCGAAGTCCGCGAAGGTCTCCGCCGTCGTGTACTTCGGCCGGAAGCCGAGCGTCTCCCGCATCTGGACCGTCGACACGACCCGGCCATGGGTCAGCAGCCGGATCTGCTCGGGCGAGAAGTCCGTCACGCCCAGCGTACGGACCAGCGAGCCCGCCCAGGTGACGGCAGGCAGCAGCAGCGGCACGGTCGGCCGCCCGAGCCGCCGCGAGCACTGCGAGAGCAGCAGCACCCCGTCACCGGCGATGTTGAAGGTGCCGCTGTTGAGCGTGCCCCGCTCGGGCTCGTGCGAGCCGATGCGCAACACCTCGATCACGTCGTCCTCATGGACGAACTGCAACCGGGGGTCGTACCCGAACACGGTCGGCAGGACCGGCAGCGAGAAGTACGAGGCGAGCGGCGTGTCCGCGCTCGGCCCGAGGATGTTCGCGAACCGCAGCACACACACGGCCACATCGGGCCGCCGCCGCGCGAACCCGCGCACATAGCCCTCGACCTCGACGGCGTCCTTGGCGAACCCGCCGCTGGGCAGGGACTTGGGCGGGGTGGTCTCGGTGAAGACGGCGGGATCACGGGGCGCCGACCCGTACACGTTCGTACTGGACTTCACCACCAGCCGCTTGACCGTCGGCGACTTCTGACAGGCACCGAGCAGCTGCATGGTGCCGATGACGTTGGTCTCCTTGACCGTGGTCCGGCTGCCACTGCCGAGCGCCATCGCCGTCACATCCAGGTGTACGACGGTGTCGGCGGCCGTCTCGGCCAGCACGCGCGCGATGGTCGGCTGCCGGATGTCGGCCTGGATGAAGTCGGCACCGCCCAGATGGTGCTCGGGCGGCACGGCGTCCACGGCGATCACCCGGTCCACCCGCGGGTCACGCTGGATGCGTCGGACGAACCGGCCCCCCAGTTGACGGGCCACTCCGGTCACGAGCACGACCTTGCCCAAGATCAGCGCCTTCCTTCCCGCACTCGTCCCCCTGCGTACCCTGCCGCGTTCCCCGTCTGCGGCCAACCTAGCGGGTCGATGTTGCGCTGTGATGACCGCCCAATGCACGAAGTGACGACATCCACAGTCGTACGACCAGACCAGGCCATGTGAAGGAGTGGTGCACTCCGGGTATGCGTGTGGCCCCCCACCGGGTGTGGTGGGGGGCCACAGTCACACTGCCTGCGCAGCGCCGCTTACTTCTTGTTGCGACGCTGAACGCGCGTGCGCTTGAGCAGCTTGCGGTGCTTCTTCTTGGCCATCCGCTTGCGCCGCTTCTTGATAACAGAGCCCACGACTACCCTCGCTCACTTCTCATCACTCGGTGCTGGGCGCCATGGGCCCATACGACCTACAAGGGGCCAGCCTACCCGCCCGAGCGCTGAGGTCGTAATCGAGGGCGTCGCCGACCGATGATCAGGCGGTTTCCACCCCCACATAACTCTCGCGAAGGTACTCGTGAACCGCTTGCTCGGGGACGCGGAAGGACCGCCCCACCCGGATCGCGGGCAGATGACCGCTGTGCACCAAGCGGTACACGGTCATCTTCGACACTCGCATCACCGAGGCGAC
>JABFXD010000077.1 GCA_013361925.1 Streptomyces sp.
GCGTTGTGCGGATGAGATCACTCAGACGAGTACCGAGGTGACGTCAATGGCACTGTTCGACCGGCTCAAGGACCAGGCCAAGGGCTTGCAGCAGCAGGTGCAGGGCGGCGGACACGGCACGAGCGGTGGACACGGCAGCGGTTCGCGCGGAGGCTCTCACGGCGGCGGTTCGCGCGCCCAGCTGGTCGGTCTGTTCAAGACCCAGCTCGGCTCGATCAAGACCGAGCTGAAGAGCGGCGCCTACCGGGACGCGAGCATGGCGATGTGCGCGCTGGTCGCGGCGGCGGACGGTCAGGTGGACGCGTCCGAGATGCAGCAGATGGAGTCGATGATCCTCAGCAACGAGGTGCTGCAGAACTTCCCGCCGGAGCAGCTGCGCACCCGTTTCCACAAGCATGTGGAGCAGCTCACCCGCAACTTCGCGCAGGGCAAGTCCGAGGCGCTCCAGGACATCGCCAAGGCCGCCAAGAAGCCGGCCGAGGCGCGTGCGGTCGTCCAGACCGGCATCGTCATCGCGGGCGCCGACGGCCACTTCTCGCAGGCCGAGCAGATGGTCCTGCGCGAGGCGTGCACGGCGCTGAACCTGAACCCGGCGGAGTTCCAGCTCTGACCGGGAGCCGGCCCCGCTAGTCCCGCTGGAGCTGCTGGACCTGGCCGACCTGGTCGGCCCGGTGGTCCTCCGACGCCCGGGCCGGCCCTGCGTTCGCCGCCAGGACCAGGGCCGCCACGGCGACCACGGCGGCTATGACGCCCCTTGCGTAACGCTCGGTGGTGCTGGTGCGTTCGAGCACGACGACCTCGCAGTGACGACGGTGACGACAGCGGTTACGGCGTTCCCCCGCCTATTTACGTACTGCCTATTAAGCAGGCTTAATACGCCGTTTAACCTAGAGCCCGGCGCAGCCGAACGGCAAGAGGCACAGGGGGAGTTGGCCCATGTCCGATCGTGACGACCCGGAGACCATCGGGCGCAGGGTGCAGCACCTCAGGGTCGAACGCGGGCTGACCCAGCGGCAGCTGGCCGAGCCCGCCTACACCGCCGCCTACGTCTCCACCCTGGAGTCGGGCCGGGTACGCCCCTCCGACCAGGCGCTGCGCCATCTCGCCGACCGGCTCGGCGTCGGCTTCGACGAGCTGGCCACCGGCCGCCCCGCCCGCCTCGTCACCGATCTGCGGCTGCGGCTCATCGAGGCCCAGCGCACCCTCGCCACCGGTGACACCGAGGAGGCCGCCCGCAGTTACGCCGCGCTGCTCGCCGAGGCCGAGGAACTCCAGCTCGCCGAGGCGCGCTACGACGCCCTGATCGGGCTCGGCGAGTCGGCCGTGGAGAGCGGTGAACTCATCGAGGGGCGGCAGTACTTCGAGCGGGCCGAACTGGTCCTCGCCGACGCCCCGCTGCCCGCCCGGGTGCCCGCCCTGCGCGGCCGCGCCCTCGCCCACTACCTGGCCGGTGAACTCCGGTACGCCGTCTACCTGCTGGAGTCCACCCTCGACGAACTCAACCGCGGCGGCCTCCACGACCCCGACGCGCTTCTGCTCCTGTACGCCAGCATCATCGGCCCGTACATGGACATGGGCGCCCACGCCCGCGCCGCCCAGGCCGCCGAACTCGCCCTCGCCCTCGCCCCGCAGGCCGGCGACCCGGCCCTGGTCGCCCGGATGCACCGCTCGGTCGCCCGTACCCTCATCGCCGAGGGCCGTGTCGCCGAGGCCGACGCCTCCCTCGCCAAGGCCGCCGAGCTCTACCGCGGCCTCCAACTCCGCACGGAACTGGCCAACTGCCACTGGATGCGCGGCTACGTCTGCGCGCAGAACGGTGAACTGGAGCGGGCGGAGGGCGAGTTGAGGCAGGCGCTCGCCATGCTGTCCGCCAAGCGCGCCGCCCTCTACTCCAGCCAGGCCGCCGTCGAGCTGGCCGACGTACTGCACCGCCGCGGCAAGTCCGACGAAGCCGCGGCCCTCCTCCACGACGTCCTCGGCGACCTGTCCTCGGAACGCGGCGCCGTCCACTCCGCCGCCGCGCACCGGCTGCTCGGCATCATCGCCGAGGACGCCCGTGACCCGGAGACCGCCGAGGAGCACTACGTCCGCGCCCTGAGCCTGCTGGAACGCGCGGGCGCCGCCGGCGACCTGGCCGACCTGTGCCGTCTGCTGGGCGATCTGCTCCGCCGCGAGGGCAGGGTGGAGGCGGCCCTGGACGCCTACCGCACGGGCCTCGGCCACCGCACGGCCCCGGGCACCACGACCCTCGGTCCGGCACCCGCACAGCCTCCTCTATGACCGTCCCGATCCTGCGCACAGGACCCGCCGGTTAGCCTGCGCGAGGACGAGAGGGCAGGTGTGGAGAACCAGCGGAACATGGCCGACGGGCTGCGGATCGCCGTACGCGCGCTCGTGTACGCCGTCGTCGGCGGGGCCGCGCTCATCGCCATCGCGACCGTCGCCTCCGTCCTCGGCCCGACCCTCGCCCTGGACCTCTACACCCCGCCCGTCGCCGCCTGGTGGACGGTGTTCACCGCGATCACCGTGCAGGGGGTGCCGTTCCTGCTGCTGGGCACGGTCGTCTCCGCGGCCATCGGCGCGTTCGTGCCGGAGCGGGTGTTCACCCGGCTGCTGCCCCGCAACCAGGCCCTGGCCGTACCGCTCGCGGGCGCGGCGGGGGTCGTGCTGCCGGGGTGCGAGTGCGCGTCCGTGCCGGTGGCGGGGAGCCTGATGCGCCGCGGGGTCGCCCCGGCCGCCGCGCTCGCCTTCCTGCTCTCCGCGCCCGCGATCAACCCCGTGGTGCTCGTCGCCACCTCCCTCGCCTTCCCCGCCCAGCCCGAGATGGTCCTCGGCCGGCTCGTCGCCTCGCTCGCGACGGCCGTGGTGATGGGCTGGCTGTGGGCCCGGTTCGGGCGGGAGGAGTGGCTGCGGCTGCCCAAGGCCGCCGCCCACTCGGGCAAGGGCCTGCGCGCCTTCGGCGCCGGGCTGGAGCACGACTTCCTGCACGCCGGCGGTTTCCTCGTGCTCGGCGCGGGGGCCGCGGCGACCTTCAACATCGCCGTACCGCGGTCCGTGCTCGACCTGTTCACCGGCTCGGCCTGGCTCTCGGTGCTGCTGCTGGCCGTTCTCGCGGTCGTCCTGTGCGTGTGCAGCGAGGCGGACGCCTTCGTGGCCGCCTCCCTCAGCGGCTTCTCGCCCACCGCGCGGCTCGCGTTCATGGTGGTGGGCCCGATGGTCGACCTGAAGCTGATCGCCTTGCAGGCGGGCACGTTCGGGCGGGCCTTCGCGGTCAGGTTCTCCGCGGTGACCTGGGTGGTCGCCGTCCTGAGCAGCGTGCTCGTGGGGTGGTGGCTGCTGTGAGGCGGTACGGTTCCGCGCTGCTGCTGATCCTGGTCGGCGCGGCGATCCTGCGGATCTCGGCGTTCGGCGAGCTGTATCTGCGGTACGTGCGGGCAGGGCTCCGCCCGTACCTGGTGGTCTCCGGGGCGGCGCTGGTCCTGCTGGGCATCGCCATGGCCGTCGTACGACGAACCGGCCACGGGCACGAGGACGGCCACGGGCACGAGGACGGCCACGGAGACGAGGACGGTCACGGGGGCGAGGACGGTCACGGGGGCGAGTACGGTCACGGGGGCGAGTACGGTCATGGGCGCCACGGCCCCCGTACCGCCTGGCTGCTCGTCCTCCCCGCGCTCGCCCTGCTCCTCTTCCCGCCGCCCGCCCTCGGCTCCTACAGCGCCGAACGCGAGGCCGCGCAGCGGGCCGCGCAGGGGGTCGGGACGTTCCCGGCGCTGCCCGCCGGGGACCCGGTGGAGCTGACCGTGGGCGAGTTCAGTTCCCGGGCGATCTACGACAGCGGACGGTCGCTGAAGGGCCGCACGGTGCGGCTGACCGGGTTCGTCACCCACGGCGACGACGGCACCTGGTACGTCACCCGGCTCCTCGTCTCCTGCTGCGCCGCCGACGCCACCACCAGCAAGGTCGAGATCCGCGACGCCGACGCGCTGCCCGCGGACACCTGGGTCACCGTCACCGGCACCTGGCACCCCGAGGGCAGGCTGGGCACCGACTCGGCGTGGCCGCCGGTGCTGGACGCCGCGGCGGTCGTACGCGTGAAGCAGCCGGCGGACCCGTACGAGAAGCGGTGAGCCGACCGGCCTGTGGGCGAGGGTGACGGGGCGGCCACCGTCCCGGTGGCGGGGGTGGCCGCCCCTTGCGAGGGCGCGCGGGCTCCCCTGCGCGGTCCTCGCCCGACATCCCCG
>JABFXD010000194.1 GCA_013361925.1 Streptomyces sp.
GCCGGACGCGACGGGCTCGCCGCGATGCTCGCGCGGCCCGGCAAGACGGTCGTCGCGCTCGACTTCGACGGGACGCTCGCGCCGATCGTGGCCGACCCGGAACAGGCCAGGGCCCACCCCGACGCCGTGTCCGCGCTCGCCGCCCTCGCCCCGAAGCTCGCCTCCGTCGCCGTCGTCACCGGCCGCCCCGCCGGAGTCGCCGTCCGCCTCGGCGGCTTCGCGGGCGTCCCCGGCCTCGAACACCTCGTCGTCCTCGGCCACTACGGCGCCGAGCGCTGGGACGCCGCCACCGGCGAGGTCACCGCCCCCGCCCCGCACCCCGGTGTCGCCGCCGTCCGCGCCGAACTCCCCGGCTTCCTCGACGGCATCGGCGCCTGGCACGGCACCTGGATCGAGGAGAAGGGGCGGGCCGTCGCCGTCCACACCCGCCGCGCCGAGGACCCGCAGGCCGCCTTCGACGCCCTGCGCGCCCCGCTCACCGGCCTCGCCGACCGCCACGGCCTGATCGTCGAACCCGGCCGGCTCGTCCTCGAACTCCGCCCACCGGGCGTCGACAAGGGCCGGGCCCTGACGGAGTACGTCCGTGAGCTGGGCGCCGAGGCCGTGCTCTACGCCGGCGACGACCTCGGAGACCTCCCCGCCTTCGCCGCCGTGGACAAGCTCCGCTCCGACGGTGTGGCCGGGCTGCTGGTGTGCAGCGCCGGCAGCGAGGAGGTGGCCGAGCTGAAGGAACGGGCCGACCTGGTGGTGGACGGCCCGGCGGGGCTGGTGGCGCTGCTGACGCGCCTGGCGGAGCGGCTGCCTCCCGCCCCCGGGACTCAGCCGCGCAACGCCGCCAGCTGATCCAGGAACCACTGCGCGGGCGGCAACGCCGTGGCCGCGGCGGCGAGCCGCTTCGTGCGCTCCGTGCGCTCCCCGGGGCCCATCGTCAGCGCCTCGTGCAGGGCGTCGGCCGTGCCGATCACGTCGTACGGGTTGACCACGATCGCGTCCTCGCCGAGCTCCTCGTACGCCCCCGCCTCCCGTGACAGCACCAGCGCGCACCCCTCGTCGGAGACGACCGGCACCTCCTTGGCGACCAGGTTCATGCCGTCGCGGATGGGGTTGACCAGGGCCACGTCGGCGAGCCGGTACGCGGCGAGGGAGCGGGCGAAGTCGTCCTTGACGTGCAGCACCACCGGGGTCCAACCGGGCGTCCCGTACGCCGAGTTGATCTCCTCCGCCACGCGCTGCACCTCGGCGGTGTAGTCCCGGTAGACGGCGAGGTCCTGCCGGGAGGGGTAGGCGAACGCCACGTGCACGACCCGCTCCCGCCACTCGGGGCGGGTCGCCAGCAGATGCTCGTACGCGTGCAGACCGCGCACGATGTTCTTCGACAGTTCGGTGCGGTCGACCCGGACGATCGTGCGGCGGCCCGCGCCGATCTCCGTCCTCAGGGCCGTCATCCGCTCGGCCACGTCCGCCTCGTGCGACCGCTTGCGCAGGAAGTCCGCGTCCGCGCCGAGCCCGTGCACCCCGATCCGGGTGTCCCCGAGCCCGCCGACGATCTCCGTCGCGCACGCCTCGAACGCCGACGCCCAGCGCCGGGTCAGGAACCCCAGCCGGTCAGCGCCGAGCATGCCCCGCAGCACCTGTTCGGCGATGTCGTCCGGCAGCATCCGGAAGTACTCCGGCGGCGCCCACGGGGTGTGCGAGAAGTGGCCGATCCGCAGGTCGGGGCGGAGCTCCCGGAGCATCCCCGGCACCAGGGTGAGGTGGTAGTCCTGCACCACGACCGCCGCGCCCCGCGCGGCCTCCTCCGCCAGCGCCTCGGCGAAGGCGCGGTTGTAGGTCTCGTACGACGCCCACTGCCGCCGGAACTCCGCGTCGAAGACCGGTTCCAGCGGGGTCTGGTACAGCAGGTGGTGGACGAACCACAGGACCGAGTTGGCGATGCCGTTGTACGCGTCCGCGTGCACGTCGGCCGGGATGTCGAGCATCCGTACGCCGGCCTCGCCCGCCCCGCGCCGTACCGCCTCGCGGTCGCCGTCGCTCAGCGCCGAGCAGACCCACAGGGCGTCCGCGTCGGAGCCGATCGCCGACAGCCCCGAGACCAGCCCCCCACCACCGCGCCGGGCGGACAGCGTGCCGTCCGCGCGGACCTCGTACGAGACCGGGCCACGGTTGGAGGCCACCAGTACCTGAGCAGCACCGAACGTTGAAGCCATACGGATCAACCTAGCCCGGTCACGGAACACTCAAACGTGCGTCCGGTCCGGTGCGGCCCTCCGGCCCGCACGGCTCAGGCGACCTTGCGGGTCGCGTACTCCGCGATCTCCGCCATCGGCGGGCGTTCCTCCGTGTCCACCGAGTAGGTGCGGGGCTCGAAACCGGTCTCGCCGCGTTCGAACTGGGTGAGGGAGGGGCGGACGAGGTGGCCGCGGGCCAGCCGGAGCTGGGCCGTGCGGTAGATCGCGGCGGACATCCGGCCGAGGGCCTGGCCGTCCTGATGACGGTGCTTGCGGACGCCGACGTCGACCTGGGCGAGCGCGTCGAGGCCGACCAGGTGCAGCGCGTCGACCAGCATGCCGAGCTCGACGCCGTAGCCGACGGGGAACGGCAGCTGTTCGAGCAGGGACCTGCGGGCCGCGTACTCGCCGCCCAGCGGCTGGACGAAACCGGCCAGCTGCGGCCAGTGCATGTTCAGCAGCGGGCGGGCCATCAGCTCGGTCACCCGGCCGCCCTGGCCCGCAGCCCCGCCGAGCGGACGGTCGTACATGGCCTTGACCAGGTCGACCCCGGGTTCGGTGAGCAGCGGGCCGACGATCCCGGCGACGAAGTCGGAGGAGAACTCCTTCAGGTCGGCGTCGATGAAGCAGACGATGTCGCCGCTGGTGACCAGCAGCGAGCGCCACAGCACCTCGCCCTTGCCGGGCACGGTGGGCAGGCGGGGCAGGATCGCGTCGCGGTGCACGACCGTGGCGCCGGCCGCGGCCGCCACCTGTGCCGTACGGTCGCTCGACCCCGAGTCGACGACGACGATCTCGTCGACCAGCGGGACCTGCTGCATGAGGTCGTGACGGATGATCGCGACGATGTCGCCGACCGTCTCCTCCTCGTTCAGCGCGGGCAGCACGACACTGACCGACTGACCCGTGCGCTGCTTGGCGGCCAGGATCTGGTGGAGCGGCCGGTCGGTCACGGACCAGGAGCGGGTGGTCAGCCAGCGCTCGACTTCTTCCAGCACGTGGGCGACTCCTCTACTTGTGATCCACTACTTGTGATCCATCTCGCGGTTCGGACGACTATCTCAACTGTCCAGGTCGTCGGTTACAGTCTTGAACAACGCGGATGACCATCGCATGTCCTGGATCATCCGACGTTCACAACTTCATACCGCTCATCCAGAGGGGCAGAGGGATACGGCCCGATGAAGCCCCGGCAACCCTCCAGTCGGTACTCGCGCACGTGAGGCTCCCGACTCGGGAAGGTGCCAAATCCGTCTCACGGCGAGATGCGTCGTGAGGAAGATGAGGAGAAAGGGCCTCGCCTCTCATGGCTGCGCAGACTGTCGCAAACACCACCGGAACCACCGTCGACCTCGGCCCCGCCGCGGCGCTCAGCTGCCGCGAATGCGGTCACCGGGTGCCTCTCGGCCCGGTCTTCGCCTGCGAGGAGTGTTTCGGCCCGCTCGAGATCGCGTACGACTTCTCCGCCTACGACGCCGAGGAGCTCCGCAAGCGGATCGAGGCGGGACCCGCGAACATCTGGCGCTACGCGCCGCTGCTGCCCGTCCCCGCGGACGTGGCCGACAAGCCCAACATCAACCCCGGCTGGACCAAGCTCGTCAAGGCCGACAACCTCGCCCGTGAGCTGGGTGTCGAGGCCGGCAAGCTGTTCGTGAAGGACGACTCCGGCAACCCGACGCACTCCTTCAAGGACCGGGTCGTCGCCCAGGCCATCGAGGCCGCCCGGGTCTTCGGCTTCACCACCCTCTCCTGCTCCTCCACCGGCAACCTCGCCGGTGCCGTCGGCGCCGCCGCCGCCCGCGCCGGCTTCCGCTCCTGCGTGTTCATCCCGCACGACCTGGAGCAGGGCAAGGTCGTCATGGCCGCCGTCTACGGCGGTGAGCTCGTCGGCATCGAGGGCAACTACGACGACGTGAACCGCTTCTGCTCCGAGCTGATCGGCGACCCGGCCGGCGAGGGCTGGGGCTTCGTCAACGTCAACCTGCGGCCGTACTACGCGGAGGGCTCCAAGACCCT
>JABFXD010001058.1 GCA_013361925.1 Streptomyces sp.
GTGGACGAGGTCGCCTCAGTTCAGGTCGAGATCCGCTTGCAGCAGGTCGTGGTCCGAGTACGGGGTGAGGTGGACCTGGTGGCGGAGTGAGGCGACACCGCGCAGGAAGACGTAGTCGAACTTGCTGTGCCAGTCGGTGGTCGTGTCACAGGCGCCAAAGGCCGTGGGGCGGCACTGCGGGTCGGTGTCCTCGGCCAGGGCCCAGAGCGGGGCCAGTTCGGCGGTTTCCGGCGTGGCGTTGAAGTCGCCGACCACGATCGCGCGGTCGTACCGGGCGACGGCCTTGGCGAGCACCTCGGCCTGCTCCGCGCGGACCGACTCCTGGCGGCGCTGGGCGAAGTGCGTGTTGAAGACCCGGACCTGCTGGCCGTCCACCGTGGTGGTGACCGCCATGTACCCGCGGTCCTCGGAACCGCCGTCGGGATACTCCACGAGGACCGGGTCGGTCATGGGCGCCGCCGAGAGGATCGCCTGGCCGTAGCCGCCCGGGTTCCACGGCACTCCCCCGCAGCGGCCCCACTTCTGCAGCACCGTGCCGTACTCGACGTGGTACTTCAGCCCGTAAAGACCCTCGAGATAGTCCCGGATCCTCGCCACATCACTCGCGCACGCCTCCTGCAACCCGATGACCTGGGGCGCGTACGTGGCGATCTCCGTCGCCCGGTCGACGTTGGCCTGCTTGCACGGGTTGCACATGTTCCACGTCATGACCCGGTTCGGCACGACCTCCGTGGCCGCGCCGACCGGCAGCGGTCTGCCGATGACCGCACCTCTCGGCGCGCTGGAGCCGACGAGCAGCACGCCGACCGCGATCACCGCACCCGCACACCACCGCGCGCCCCGTCCGAACACCCATGCCTCCCCGAGCTGGTTACGCACGTACGAGGCTATGCGACGGACCTGTCGGCAACCTGTCGCCGATCCGCTCAGCCGACGAGGTCGGTCGGCTCCAGGAGTGTCCGGTCCTCCGCGAGCTCCGCCGCACCCTTGTCGGCCAGGGCGTTGACGGCCGTGTTGAAGCGGTCCATGGAGGTGGGGTGGTCCGGGCCCAGGACGTACTCCTTGAGGGTGCGGCGTTCGGGCGCCATCGGGTCGTTCAGCGGCTCGCGCACCGAGCGGAGGATGTCCGGGAGCCGGGTGCAGTCCCGGTCGAGGAGATACGCGCCGCCCGCGGTGGTGTAGGCGGCCCGGAACTCCTCGTCGGGCAGGTCGTGGGCGTTGGTGAGGACGTACGGCTTGAGGCTGGCGACGAAGTCGGCGACCACGGAGGAGACATCGCTGACGAGCATGTCCGCCTGGTTGAAGCACTCGTACAGGGTGGGCAGTTGCTCAAGGATCACGTGGTGGCGGAGTGCGCCGTGGCTCTCCCAGAACAGTCGGTGCCACTCGGCGCGCAGGGTGTGCCACTCGGCCGCGTCGTCGAGCTCGGGCGGACGCGCCTCGCGGGTCCGCTGGGCGTCGTCGCCGCGCTGGCGTCCGGCCAGCTCGTCGAGCCGGGTACGGATCTCCGCCAGCCGCGGTCGGACGGCGGCGAGGTCGGTCTGCGCCGGTGCGGCCCGGCGGAGTTCGTTGTCGGCGTGCAGCAGCTCGCGGATGGCCCGGTCGGCCTCGGCCGCCTCCGCCGAGCGCTTGCCGGTCAGCGGATGCGGCTTGTAGATGACCCGTACGTCCTCGGCCAGCAGCTTCTCGACCAGTCGGACGCCCATCGGGATGAGGGACGTGTGGCAGTCGTCGTCGCTCCAGCCCTCCCAGGTGGGGGCGTACATGACCACCGGGCGCACACCGGGCACGCGGTCGGTGTGGAGCTGGATCGGCGCCAGCTGCGGACGGCCCACCTCGACGATCGCCGCGTCGCTGATGGCGTGCCGCACCCGCCGGTACCGGTCGCGCCCGGCCCGGCCGGCCACCCAGATCTCGTCGTACACCTTGCTGACCCGGTTGCTGCTGGCCAGCTTGTCGCTGTCGCCGTGCCCGATGAAGACGTGCTTGGCCTCCGCGACGCGCAGCATGTGGACGTTCTTGCCGGCGTTGCCGGGATAGAGGACGACGCGGACGCCGGACAGGTCCAGTTCCGCCAGGTCGTCGGCCTTGGGGACGCACAGGACGGGCAGTCGGGTGCGGCCGAGGTAACGGAACGAGGCCCGTTCGCGCAGGATGATCAGCGGGCGCCGGTCGAGCCGCTCCAGCGTCTCCAGCCACATGTTCACCTGGTACATGAAGTCACGGGACACGGCGGCGAAGCTGAAGTAGAGCGCCACCTCGGGCCCGTATGCCGCGAGTTGCCGGTTGACCTCGGCGAACACGTCCTCCCGCACCGGCATGTGCCGCGCCCGCAGGTACTGCCCCGCCAGTGCCAGCACCGCCACCGCGGTGATGCCGAGGGTCAGCGCGAAGCCGGCGTACGCCCACTGTCGGGTTCCCGTGGCCAGCGCCACCAGAAAGCCGACGTGCGCCGGGAGGTCGAGGTGCAGCAGCTTGCGCAGAAAGCGCCGGAACAGGATGGCCGGCGGCTGCTGCGGGAGCGGCAACCCGCTCATGTCCAGGTTGCGCACCACCAGCGGCAGCACGCGACGGCGCCGGACCGCGTGATGCAGGGCGGTGTACAGCATCACGAGCGCGAAGTGGACGCTGAACACGGCGAGCGCGGAGACCAGCAGCGCGTCCGACGCGCCCATCCGCTCGGCCAGCGCCAGCAGCATCACCGTACGGACGGCGAACCGCAGCGTGCGGTCCAACTGGAGCGTCGCCAGCCGGCGCACGAACCCCGGCGCCCGCACGTGCAACGCCTCGTCGGCGGCATAGCTCACCATCGACGCCACCGCGAAGCCCCCCAGCCACGGCAGCAGCGCGAAGACCGGCAGCGCCATGAAACCGGCTGCCAGCAACAGGACAAGAAGGAGGTCGGTGGCCCCGCGCACTCGCAGCGCACCACACAACCGACGGACCATCATGGACAAGGTTCCCCCCAAGGAACTGAGCACGGTGCGGTAACACCGTTGGTCGCCAGTTCGACCCGGGGAGGCCATACATGGTTGTGCACCCGGAGATCACAAAATGTTCAGCTTTGGTTCATGCGGGATTCAGGGAGAACTGCCCGGCCGTGACGTGTCAGGCGGGGCGGATCGCTCCCCTGATCGCGGTCTGCCCGGCGAAGAACACCGACTCCTCGCGGACGGGTGTCCCCGGCCCCGGGGCGTGGATCATCATGCCGTTCCCGGTCCAGATGCCCACATGGCTGAGGTCGTCGTGGAAGAAGACGAGATCGCCGGCCCGTACGTCCGCGAGGGCGACCGGCATCCCCGCCCCGGCCTGCGCCTGGACGGTCCGCGGGAGTGTCACCCCGGCCACCTTCCAGGCGGCCTGGGACAGACCGGGGGCGTCGAAGGAACCCGGCCCGGCCGCTCCCCAGACACAGGGACGGCCGATCTGCGCCCGCGCGAAGTCGATCACCCGCTCGGCCTTGGTGCTGCGGGCGATGTCCACCGACGGTGGCGCAGGGTGATCGAACACAGCGGGGGCGACGGGAGCGGGGACGACGGGGGCTTCGAGGGGCGTGGGAGCGAAGGTCACGGCCGGGGCGGGGGCCGTGGGCGCCGGGGCGAGGGTCGCGACCTCTGGGGTCGGGTAGGCGGGCGGCGCCGTGTACGCCGGTACAGAGGGGGCCGGCTCAAAGACCACTGACTCAAAGGCGTTTGGCGCAACGGCCGGTGGAGCAAAGGCCGTTGACGCGACGGCTACCGGCTCATGGGTCGCCGCCACAGAGGGTGCCGGAAGTGCGGTCTCGTAGGTCGCCGCCATCGCGTCGATCGGCCACTCGGCGGTGTACGAAGGGGCCTGCTCGGCCGCCCCGCCTCTGAGATACGGGGCGATCCCAGCCGTCGCCGGACCGGTGCCGAACAGTGCGCCGTCGTTCGCGGGAGGACTCACCTCGTAGGAACCGATGACGGAGTCCTGAACGGCCGGCAACACGGCGGTGGGCTCGGGGAGTTGCGTCATGGATGACTCGGGCAGCGGCCACTGGGGGGCGCCACCGCCGAGGACCGGCTGGGGACCCGTGCCCCACGCCCCTGCGTCCGACCGGGACTCGACGGGCGGCACCGGACCGGCCGTCAACTCCCGTACCGGCGCGGCGGGAAGCTCCGGAACCGACGCCTCGGGCGCGCGGGGCGCCTCCAGGGCGAGGGGCTCCGCCGGACGTTCCGCGGGGCGGGCGGGCCGGGGTGCGCGGGCCGCGGGAGCCGGCC
>JABFXD010001020.1 GCA_013361925.1 Streptomyces sp.
GGTGAGTCCGGCGGGGTCGGTCAGGTCGTCGGCGACGCCGCCGTGGCCGTCGTGGCGGATGGTGAGGGCGAGGTCGAGGGCGAGGCGGGCGTCGTCGTTCGTCGGGTCCTGCATAGAGCTAATGATAGAGGGCGCCCTCACCCATTAGCCGCCGTCGGCGGCACCACCGCCACCGGGCTCGCCGCGTGGAGCAGCACCGCCTGTGTCACCGACCCGATCATGCGGATCGGCGCCAGCAGTCTGCGCCGGTGGCGGCCCACCACGACCAGCTCGGCGTCCTTCGACGCGGCGACGAGATGGCCCGCCGCGTCGCCCGGGGCGGCGTGAACGGAGACCTGCACGTCCGGGTGGCGCTTGTGGTGCGGCGCCAGGAAGCCCTCGGCGAGGGTGCGGGTCTCGCCCTCGACGGCGTCCTGGTCGACGACCGGCGGTACGAGTTCGCCGGGGACTGCCCAGGCCTGGAGCGGCCACTGGTAGGCGGCGACGACCTGGAGGCGGGCGCCGCGCAGGGCGGCCTCGGTGTGGGCGAAGGCCAGCGTCGCCTCGTCGGGGGCGTCGACCTGCAGGCCGACGACCACGCGGGGTCCCGGCGCCACCGCCATGTCCTCGTGGACCTCGCGGCCCGGACGGGGCACCACGACCACCGGGCACTCCGCGTCCCGGGCGGCGGCCATGCCGTTGGACCCGAGCAGCAGACTGGCGAAACCGCCGCGCCCCCGGGAACCGAGCACCAACAGCTCGGCGGTGGCACCCAGTTCGGGCAGCACCGCGCTCGGCGCGCCCTCCAGGGCGAGGTACTCCACGACCGGCCGCTCGGCGATGTCCGCGAGGCGGTCGCGCACCTCGTCGAGCACCGGATCGTCGTCCGGCGCGGGCGGCCCGGCGACCAGGACGTCGGGCTGGGCCCAGGCGGCGTACTGCCGTACATGGACCACCCGCAGCGGGGCCCGCCGCCTGCGGGCGGCGTCCAGCGCCCAGTCGAGGGCGCGCAGGCTGTCGTCGGAGCCGTCGACCGCCGCGATGACCGGCAGGGTGCTCATGGGTTCCTCACCTCCGGGATACGACCGTCCCCCGGGGGCCAGCCTGGCTCAGGCTGTCGACCCGGGGGTGTGCTCACGGTCGCGTGTCCGGAAAAACGGGTGGAACACCCCCGGTTCAGCGGCTCGCGTCGAGCCGCGTGTCACCTCACGTGAGGTCGAACTCCCCTTCCCGCGCGCCCGACACGAACGCGCCCCATTCGGCGGGTGTGAAGATCAGGGAAGGGCTCTCCGGGCGGCCACTGTTGCGCATCGCGATGAATCCCTCGACAAAGGCGATCTGGACATCCCCCCGGCCACGGCTGCTGGACTGCCATTCGGCGGTGGTGAGGTCCAGCTCGGGCTTGTCCCAGCCCATGAGCGGCTGCTGCTGGATGGTGGTCTCGGCCACGTCCGTGCTCCTCCCGATTGCGTCGTCCGCGGGCCAGCCTAGCGATCGTCCCCGACCGCCGACAGGCCACGTGAGGGGGACCTTTCAGCGACCTGTCGGGAGGCGTTTCACGCATCAGGGGGTTCGGACCCCACGAGCCACATCGAGAAGAACTGCGATCCGCCGCCGTAGGCGTGCCCGAGCACCCTGCGGGCGCCGTCCACCTGGTGTTCCCCGGCCTGTCCGCGCACCTGGAGCGCCGCCTCCGCGAAGCGGATCATGCCGGAGGCGCCGATGGGGTTGGTGGACAGGACACCGCCGGACATGTTGACGGGCAGGTCGCCGTCGAGTTCGGTCACGCCGGACTCGGTGAGCTTCCAGCCCTCGCCCTCGTCGGCGAAGCCCAGGTTCTCCAGCCACATGGGCTCGTACCAGGAGAACGGCACGTACATCTCCACGGCGTCGATGTCCCGGCGCGGGTCGGCGATGCCGGCCTGCCGGTACACATCCGCCGCGCAGTCCTTGCCGGCCTGCGGGGACACCGCGTCCTTGCCCGCGAAGAGGGTGGGTTCGCTGCGCATCGCGCCGCCGAGCATCCAGGCCGCCGGGCGGGGCGCGCGGGCGGCTCCGGCCCGGTCGGTGAGCACCATCGCGCAGGCGCCGTCGGACGAGGGGCAGGTCTCGGAGTAGCGGATGGGGTCCCAGAGCATGGGCGAGGCCTGGACCTTCTCCAGGGTGATGTCGTGCTCGTGGAGGTGGGCGTACGGGTTCTTGAGCGCGTTGCGCCGGTCCTTGTAGGCGACCAGGGAGCCGACCGTGTCGGGCGCGCCGGTGCGGCGCATGTACGCGCGCACGTGCGGCGCGAAGAACCCGCCCGCCCCGGCCAGCAAGGGCTGCTGGAAGGGGATCGGCAGGGACAGCCCCCACATGGCGTTGGACTCGGACTGCTTCTCGAAGGCGAGGGTGAGCACGGTCCCGTGGACGCGGGCCGCCACCAGGTTGGCCGCGACCAGCGCGGTCGAGCCGCCGACGGAGCCGGCCGTGTGCACCCGCAGCATCGGCTTGCCCACCGCGCCGAGCGCGTCGGCGAGATACAGCTCGGGCATCATGACGCCCTCGAAGAAGTCGGGCGCCTTGCCGATGACGACGGCGTCGATGTCGGCCCACGTCAACTCTGCGTCGTCGAGGGCACGTCGGGCCGCTTCCCGGACGAGCCCGGCGATCGACACGTCCCGGCGCGCGGCGACATGCTTGGTCTGGCCGATGCCCACGACGGCCACGGGCTCCTTGCTCATCGCGGATCCCCTTCGAGTACGGCGACCAGGTTCTGTTGCAGACAGGGGCCGGAGGTGGCGTGGGCGAGGGCCCGGTCGGACTCACCGCGGTGGATGCGCGAGGCGGCCTCCCCGACGCGGATCAGCCCCGCGGCCATCATGGGGTTGGCGGCGAGGGCGCCGCCGGACGGATTGACCCGCACCTTCTCGTCCAGCCCGAGCGCCTTGCGCAGTACGACCTCCTGGGAGCTGAACGGCGCGTGCAACTCGGCGGTGTCGACCGGCCGTTCGAAGGCGCCGGCCTTCTCTGCGGCCAGCCGGGTGGAGGGTGAGTCGGTGAGGTCGCGGACGCCGAGGCCGTGCGCCTCGATGCGGTGGTCGATGCCGCGGATCCAGGCGGGGCGTGGGCACAGTTCGCGGGCTCGCTCCCCCGCCGCGAGGATCACGGCGGCGGCACCGTCGCCGATGGGCGGGCAGTCGCCGGTGCGCAGGGGTCGTACGACGTAGTCCCCTTGTGGCACGGGCCCCTTCAGCTGAGCGCGCGGGTTGTCCACCGAGCGGCTGCGGGCGCTGATCCCCGCCAACGCGGGCTCGTCGGTGTCACCCGCGTCGATGAGCGCCTGCGCCTGGAGGGCGGCGAGGGCGACGGAGTCGGGCCACAGGGGGGCCACGTAGTACGGGTCGAGCTGCCGGGTCAGTACGTCGCGGACGGAGCCGGGCGAGGACTTTCCGTACGAGTACACCAGCGCGGTGTCGGCGTCTCCCGACAGGAGTTTGGTCCATGCCTCGTACAGCGCCCACGCGCCGTCCATCTCCACGTGCGACTCGGAGATCGGGGGCCAGGCGCCCACGCCGTCGAGGGCGAGGGTGAAGGAGAAGGCGCGTCCGGCGAGGTAGTCGCAGGAGCCGGAGCAGGTGAAGCCGATGTCGGCGGTCTTCAGGCCGGTCCGGTCGAGGACGTCGTGCAGGACCGGCATGAGCATCTCCACCTCGGACTGTTCCGCGGTGGAGCGCAGGATGTCGGACTGGGCGAAGGCGACGACGGCGATGTCCCTGGTCACGGCTGTCACAGCAGCTCCTTGTAGGTCTCGTAGTCCGCGTCGGGTTCGCCGGTGGGCCGGTAGTGGTCGGGGTAGCGGCCCCCTTCCGTCCACACCGGTTCGACCCGGAGCCCCATCCGCACCTGGTCGTACGGGATGCCGCCGATGCGTCCGTGCAGGGCGAGGTCGGCGCCGTCGAGGGCGATGTGGGCGTAGACGTAGGGGACTTCGATGTCGAGGTTCTTCGCCTTGATGTTGACGATGCAGAAGGTGGTGACCGTGCCGCCGGGCCCCACCTCGACCTGTTCCGAGGTGGCGACGCCGCAGGTGGGGCAGGCGCCCCTCGGGGGCACGTACACCTTGCGGCAGGACGGGCAGCGTTCGCCCACGGCCCGGTGGTCGGCGAGGGCGTTGATGTAGGCGGTCTGGGCGCGGCCGGGCGAGTAGGTGTAGTCGAGGCGGGCGGCGGCGACGATGCCGGTGACCGGGTCCTCGAACTCGCCGCTGTGGCCGGTCGGTCGG
>JABFXD010000628.1 GCA_013361925.1 Streptomyces sp.
GGTATGGTCGCTTCCGCGTCAGCCGACGACCTTCTTGAGGGCGTCACCGAGCGCGTCGGCCTCGTCAGGGGTCAGCTCGACGACGAGCCGACCGCCGCCTTCGAGCGGAACGCGCATGACAATGCCCCGCCCCTCCTTGGTCACCTCGAGCGGGCCATCGCCCGTCCGCGGCTTCATGGCCGCCATGCTCGTTCCCCTTCCTGAAACCAGCTCATCGTCAAAGCCGACGGCCCCATGGAGGGCACGCGCGTCTGGCAAGACTCGCGACACCGGCATCGAACACATTGCTTCCAAGCCATTATCCCGCATCTCAGGACCCGATGACCAACATCAGTCGGCATCGCTTGGGCAACGCGCGCGAGCAAAACCACTCAATTCGGCGATGTGACTGCGATACTGCGCGGCCGCGCACACGTTCGGCGACGGATTTCGGCCGCGGATTCTTTGACGCAGGTCACACGTCCGTTCCGGTCCCCCGGCGGTGATCTCCGCCATGCTGTCCCTTGTAACCCGCAAGTAACCCGCAAGGACGCAGGAGGGGACGCACCATGGCCGACACCGTGCTCTACGAGGTGAGCGACGGACTCGCGACGATCACGATCAACCGGCCCGAGGCGATGAACGCGCTGAACATCGCGACGAAGGTCGCGCTGCGCGAGGCGGTGGAGTCCGCGGCCGGTGACGACGCCGTGCGGGCGGTGCTGCTGACCGCCGCCGGGGAGCGGGCGTTCTGCGTGGGGCAGGACCTCAAGGAGCACATCGGGCTGCTCGCCGAGGGCTCCACACAGGTGATGAGCACGGTCGCGGAGCACTACAACCCTGTCGTCCGGGCGCTGACACAGATGCCGAAGCCGGTGGTGGCCGGGGTGAACGGTGTCGCGGCCGGGGCCGGCTTCGGGCTCGCGCTCGCTGCGGACTACCGAGTGGTGGCGGACACGGCCGGCTTCAACACGTCGTTCGCGGGGGTCGCGCTGACGGCGGATTCCGGCATCTCCTGGACGCTGCCGCGGGTGGTGGGCCCGGGGCGGGCCGCCGATCTGCTGCTCTTCCCCCGGACGATCAAGGCTCAGGAAGCCTACGAGCTGGGGATCGTGAACCGGCTGGTGCCATCGACCGAGCTGCCGGGTGAGGCGGAGAAGGTGGCGCGTGCTCTGGCCGAGGGCCCGACCGTGGCATACGCGGCGATCAAGGAAGCCATGGCTTACGGGTTCTCGCACTCTCTGGCGGAGACGTTGGAGAAGGAGGACGAGCTGCAGACGCGGGCGGGGGCGTCGGAGGACCACGCGATCGCTGTGCGGGCGTTCGTGAACAAGGAAGTGCCCAGGTATTTGGGGCGCTGAAGGCTCGTTGGCGGGTGCGGGGGTGTGAGGGCTGGTCGCGCCCGCGCGGCGGAGCCGCACATCGATACAGCCCCGCGCCCCTAAGAGCCTCTTCTGACCACGCAAGCTTCCAAGTGGTCGTTTACCAGGCCGCACGCTTGCATCAGGGCGTATGCCGTCGTGGGCCCTACGAAGCGCAAGCCCCTCTTCTTCAAGGCCTTCGACAGGGCCGTCGACTCGGGCGTGATCGCCGGGACGTCGCTCACCGCTTTCGGAGCCGGGCCCGGCGTTTCCGGGGCGTGGGACCAGATCAAGGTGTCCAAGTCACCCGGCGCCCAATCCGCCAGGACGCGCGCGTTGGCGAGCGTCGCCTCGATCTTGGACCTGTTGCGGATGATGCCCTCGTCGAGCAGCAGTCGGTCGCGGTCGGCGTCCGTGAACGTCGCCACCTTGGCGATCTCGAAGCCGGCGAAGGCCGCGCGGAAGCCCTCTCGGCGGCGGAGGATCGTGATCCAGGAGAGGCCGGACTGGAAGGCCTCCAGGCTGAGACGTTCATAGAGGGCGTCGTCGCCGTGGACCGGGCGGCCCCACTCCTCGTCGTGGTAGGCGAGGTAGTCCTCGGTGGAGACGCCCCAGGGGCAGCGCAGGCGGCCGTCCGGGCCGGCGAGAGCCGTGCCGTCGCTCACTGGTCCTCCTGCGCGGGCTTCTCCATAGAGACATGGGGAGCGTGCGAGGCGTGCGCGCCATGGGCGGCGGCCTGGGCGCCGGCCAGCGCGGACTCCAGGTCGGTGATGCGGGCGTCGCGCTCGGCGAGCTCGGCGCCGAGGCGGCCGAGGGCGTCGTCCACGTCGGCCATGCGGTAGCCGCGCGCGGCGAGCGGGAAGCGGAGGGACTCGACGTCGGCGCGGTTGACCGGGCGGTCGTACGGCAGGGGGTCCTGGAGGCGCTCCGGGGCGGCCTCCGGCAGCGGGCCCGTCTCACCGCCGCCCACGACGGCGAGCGTCACCGCGGCGATCACGACGGCGAGCGCGACGACGAGGAACAAGAACATAACCATCGCTGTGGGCCCCCACGCTCGGTGAATGTGTCGGAGTCGAATGTGTCAGAGTCCGATCGTGCCATGCGAGTCTGACAGTTAGGGTCGCAGGCGGCCGTAGGCCGACGACTTGCCAGGACGTACTAGGAGAGGTCACAGGGGATGCTCAGGCTGGGCAGGCGGGAATTCGAGCCGCACGAGCCGGTGATCATGGCGATCGTGAACCGGACCCCGGACTCCTTCTACGACCAGGGCGCGACGTTCCGTGACGAGCCCGCCCTCGCGCGCGTGGAGCAGGCGGTGGCCGAGGGTGCCGCGATCATCGACATCGGCGGGGTCAAGGCCGGGCCGGGCGAGGAGGTGTCCGCCGAGGAGGAGGCGCGGCGGACGGTCGGGTTCGTGGCGGAGGTGCGGCGGCGGTTTCCGGATGTCGTCATCAGCGTGGACACCTGGCGGGCGTCGGTCGGCGAGGCCGTGTGCGAGGCCGGGGCGGACCTGCTGAACGACGCGTGGGGCGGGGTGGATCCGGGGCTCGCGGAGGTGGCCGCGCGGTACGGGGCGGGGCTGGTGTGCACGCACGCGGGGGGTGCCGAGCCTCGTACGCGGCCGCATCGGGTGACGTACGACGATGTCGTGGCCGATGTGCTGCGGGTGACGCTGGGGCTGGCCGAGCGGGCCGTGGCGTTGGGGGTGCCGCGGGAGTCGGTGATGATCGATCCCGGGCACGACTTCGGGAAGAACACGCGGCACAGTCTTGAGGCGACGCGGCGGCTCGGCGAGATGGTCGAGACCGGGTGGCCGGTGCTGGTGTCGTTGTCCAACAAGGACTTCGTGGGCGAGACCCTGGACAAGCCGGTGAAGGAGCGTGTGATCGGGACGCTGGCGACGACCGCTGTGTCGGCGTGGCTGGGGGCGCAGGTGTACCGGGTGCACGAGGTCGCGGAGACGCGGCAGGTGCTGGACATGGTGGCGTCGATCGCGGGCCACCGGCCCCCGGCGGTCGCCCGCCGGGGACTCGCCTGACGCGCTAGCGGCCCGCCTCCTTCGACACCAGTGCCACCGCCTCGTCCACGTCGTCCGTGACGTGGAAGAGGAGGAGGTCCTTCTCGGAGGCCTTGCCCTGGGCGATCAGGGTGTTCTTGATCCAGTCCACCAGGCCGCCCCAGTAGGCGCTGCCGAAGAGGACGATCGGGAAGCGGGTGACCTTCTGGGTCTGGACGAGGGTCAGGGCCTCGAAGAGCTCGTCCAGGGTGCCGAGGCCGCCGGGGAGGACGACGAAGCCCTGCGCGTACTTCACGAACATCATCTTGCGGACGAAGAAGTACCGGAAGTTCAGGCCGATGTCGACGTAGGGGTTGAGGCCCTGCTCGAAGGGGAGCTCGATGCCGAGGCCCACCGAGATGCCCTTGGCCTCGCAGGCGCCCTTGTTGGCCGCCTCCATCGCCCCTGGACCGCCGCCCGTGATCACCGCGAAGCCGGCCTCGACCAGGCCTCGACCGAGCTGCACGCCCGCCTCGTACTCCGGGGAGTCCGCCGGTGTCCGCGCCGAGCCGAACACGCTGATCGCGGGCGGCAGTTCGGCGAGCGTGCCGAAGCCCTCGATGAACTCCGACTGGATGCGCAGGACCCGCCAGGGGTCGGTGTGGACCCAGTCGGAGGGGCCGCCCGCGTCGAGGAGCCGCTGGTCGGTGGTGCTGGCCGTCACCTGCTCACGCCTTCGGAGGACCGGTCCCAGGCGCTGCTCCGACGGTGGCTGCTTCTTCCCCTCGGGGTTGCCGGTAGCCATGTGCGCTCCCTCCACTAGCGGGTAGTTCCGCTTCAGCGTAGATCCACGCCGGTTACGGAGGGGGGACATGTGCGTGTCCGCCGTGAAGCCTTACGGCCTCAGGCCGTCAGCCACGCCCTCAGCCGCTCCTCCGCCACCGGGATCAGGGACGCCTTCACGCGCTCGTCGACCTTGTGGGCCAGCAGCGGGTTGCCGGGGCTGTAGTTGACGGCCGGGACGCCGAGGCGGCTGAAGCGGGCCACGTCCGTCCAGCCGTACTTGGGGTGCACCTCGCCGCCCACGGCCTTCACGAACGCCGCCGCCGACGGGTCGTTCAGGCCCGGCCGGGCGCCGCCCGTGTGGTCGTCGACGACGAACTCGTCCACCCCGCAGTCGGCGAAGTAGTCGCGGACGAAGGCCTCGGCCTCCTCCTCGCTGCGGTCGGGCGCGTAGCGGAAGTTGACGGTGACCGTGCAGGCGTCGGGGATGACGTTCGTGGCGACGCCGCCTTCGATGCGGACCGCGTTGAGGCCCTCGTGGTACTTCAGCCCGTCCACCACCGGCTGCCGCGGCTCGTACTCCGCCAGCTTGGCCAGCACGCGCGCGGAGGCGTGGATCGCGTTGGAGCCCATCCACGCGCGCGCGGAGTGCGCCCGCTCCCCCGTGAACCTGAGCAGCATCCTGAGCGTGCCCTGGCAGCCGCCCTCCACCTGGCCGTCGGTGGGTTCGAGGAGCACCGCGAAGTCACCCGCCAGCCAGTCGGGGTGGGCCTCGGCGACATGTCCCAGGCCGTTGAGGTGGGCGGCGACCTCTTCGTTGTCGTAGAAGACGAAGGTGAGGTCGCGGTTGGGGGCCGGGACGGTCGCCGCGATGCGCAGCTGGACCGCGACGCCGGACTTCATGTCGCAGGTGCCGCAGCCCCAGAGGTAGCCGTCCTCGTCGAGGCGGGAGGGGACGTTGTCGGCGATCGGGACGGTGTCGATGTGGCCGGCGAGGATGACCCGCTCCGCGCGGCCCAGATGCGTGCGGGCCACCACGTTGTTGCCGAACCGGTCGACCGTCAGGTGCGGCAGGGCGCGCAGCGCGGTCTCGACGGCGTCCGCGAGGGGCTTCTCGGTGCCGCTCACCGAGGGGAAGTCGACGAGCCGCGCGGTCAGCTCCGCGGCGTCCAGCGTGAGGTCAAGCGGGGTATCGGCCATGGCCCCGACCCTAGGGCCTGTCCGGCGGATCAGGCCACAGAGGCCTCCAGTACCTTGTACGGATGCCAGAGCCGTCACCCTCTCCACGACGCCGTCGTCGTGGCCGCTTCCTCCGTTTCATGGGGGCCCTCGTGGTCCTGTGTGCCGTCGCGGGCTACCTCGTGGTGCAGTACGTCACCGGGGGCGCGGGGAAGCCGGGCTGCACGGTCGTCTCGGGCAAGGACGACGGGACGGCGTACGACTTCACGCCGGAGCAGGCGGTGAACGCGGCGACCATCACGGCCGTCGGCACCGGGCGCGGGCTGCCCGACCGGGCGGTGGCGATCGCGCTGGCGACCTCGATCCAGGAGTCGGGGCTGCGCAACATCACCCACGGCGACCGGGACTCGCTCGGCCTGTTCCAGCAGCGGCCGTCGCAGGGCTGGGGCACGGAGAAGCAGATCATGGACCCGGCGTACGCGGCGGGGAAGTTCTACGAGCATCTGGTCAAGGTCTCCGGCTATACGAAGATGCCGCTCACCGAGGCCGCCCAGCGCGTGCAGCGCAGCGGCTACCCGGAGGCGTACGCCAAGCACGAGCCGGACGCGACGCTGCTCGCCGCCGCGCTCACCGGATCCTCACCGGCCACGCTGACCTGCGACGGCCGACCGGCCGCCACCCTGGCCGCCGGACCTGCCGGGGTGCGGGACGCGCTGGTGAAGGACTTCGGGCGGGACGCACTGGACACGGCCGCCGAGGACGTGGGCGAGGGCGCGTCCTCGTCCCCTTCCGCCGAGGCGACGGCCGCGGAGCGGACGCTGACCGTGCCCGTCACCGCCGACGACTCGGCGGCCAAGCGCTCGGCCCGGCAGCGGGGCTGGCAGCTCGCGCACTGGGCGGTGGCCAACGCCGCCACGCTGCACATCGAGAGCGTCCGCTACGCCGGGCGGCAGTGGACCGCCGGGAACACCCAGAGCGAGTGGCGGGCCATGGCGGCCGAGGGCGCGGGCGGGGCGGAGCAGGGCACCGGGGCCGTGCGGATCGTGACTGCTCAGTAGTACGGGCCGTCACCCGCACGGGTTACGCGGACCCGCCGTGGACGCGGGTGTGCGCAGGTTTTCGTGGTCTCACTCTCGTATCCGCCGATTCCCTTGAGAACACAGGGCTGTAAGGATTCGGCGGACTTTCGGATCGGGCGCCTTTTGCCCGTTTTTATCCGCAGCCGATAATGCGACGCATTGCCAACTCTTTACGTTGGGCGTCCGCAACCTTCGCGGGCTTCGAGCGGTAGTCACTGCGTCCGAGCCCGGTGATCAACTGCCGGGATCGGCTGGACACTTCCTCGTTCTCTCCCGTCAAAGGAGCATCATGTCCCTCCCCCTGACCCGCAGGATCGCCCGTGCCGCGCTGCTCGTCGCTGCGGGAGCGGCAGCCGGGGTCGGTGCGGCCGGCTCCGCCAGTGCGGCCCCCGCCGAGCTCCCCGCCACTCCGAACCTGGGCGGTCTGACCGCTCTGGACGCGGCGAGCGTCGGCAACAACGTCGACGGTGCCACGCAGAACGTCACCAAGCTCGCGGGCAACACCGGTGGCAACGCGGTCAAGAAGGCCGTGCCGACGGCGGGCAAGACCAGCGGCAAGGTCGCGAAGAAGGCGGCGCCCGCCGCCCAGCAGACGGCCGGTGACGCGGCGGGCTCCGCCGGCGACATCCTGGGCGACACCACGTCCACCGCGACGAAGGGCGGCCTGCCGACGGACGCCCTCACCAAGGGCGGTCTGCCCGCGGCCGACTCGCTGCCGGTGAAGTCGCTGCCGCTCGGCTGAACAGCCTGAACGCCGATGGGGCCCGGGGTTCTCCCCGGGCCCCATCGCTGTGCCTTGGCGCTACAGGCGCTCCACGGCCGCCCGCACCCGCTCGTCCGTCGCCGTGAACGCCACGCGGACGTACGTCTCGCCCGCCTCGCCGTAGAAGTCGCCCGGCGCCACCAGGATGCCCAGCTCGGCCAGGTGGGCGACGGTGTCCCAGCAGGACTCGTCGCGGGTGGCCCAGAGGTAGAGGCTGGCCTCGCTGTGCTCGATGCGGAAGCCGTGCCGCACCAGCGCCTCGCGCAGGGCCTTGCGGCGGGCGGCGTACCGCTCGCGCTGTTCCTGTACGTGGGTGTCGTCGCCCAGCGCCGCGACGACCGCCGCCTGCGTCGGCGCCGACGTCATCATGCCGCCGTGCTTGCGGATCTCCAGCAGGGGGCCGAGGACGGCCGGGTCGCCGGCCAGGAAGGCCGCCCGGTACCCGGCGAGGTTGGAGCGCTTGGAGAGGGAGTGGACGGCCACGATGCCCTCGTACGAGCCGCCGTTGACGTCCGGGTGCAGGACCGAGACCGGGTCGGCCTCCCAGCCGAGCTCCAGGTAGCACTCGTCGGAGAACAGCAGCACCCCGTGCTCGCGGGCCCAGGCGACGATCCGGGTCAGTTCCGCCTTCGACAGGACCTTGCCGGTCGGGTTCGACGGGGAGTTGAGCCACAGGAGCTTCAGGCCCTCGGGGTCCAGCTCCGTCGGGTCGTCGTAGACCTCGTACTCGGCGCGGGCCAGACGGGCGCCGACCTCGTACGTCGGGTAGGCGAGGCGCGGGTAGGCGACGCGGTCGCCGGGGCCCAGGCCCAGCTGGGTGGGGAGCCAGGCGACGAGCTCCTTGGAGCCGACGATCGGCAGCACGTGCCGGTGGGTGACCTCGCGGGCGCCGAGGCGGCGCTCCAGCCAGCCCGTGATCGCGTCGCGCAGCGCCGGGGTGCCCCAGACCGTCGGGTAGCCCGGGGAGTCCGCCGCGTCGATCAGGGCCTTCTGGATCAGGTCGGGAACCGGGTCGACCGGGGTGCCGACGGAGAGGTCGACGATGCCGCCGGGGTGGGCCGCGGCCGTCTTCTTGTACGGCTCCAGCTTGTCCCAGGGGAAGGTGGGGAGGCGGTCGGAGACTGCGGACACGGGGACTGGCTCACTTTCTGGTACGTACGGCAAACGCCTCGGTCCCGTACGGCGATCAGAGCTGATCCGGCCGTACGGGACCGAGGCGGCACGAAGACTGCGGGCCGCTTACGCGCTTACGCCTGGGGCGGCAGCGCGGCGATGAAGGGGTGGTCCCGCTCGATCAGACCCAGCTTGCTGGCGCCGCCGGGGGAGCCGAGCTCGTCGAAGAACTCGACGTTCGCCTTGTAGTAGTCCTTCCACTCCTCCGGAGTGTCGTCCTCGTAGAAGATCGCCTCGACCGGGCAGACCGGCTCACAGGCACCACAGTCGACGCATTCGTCCGGGTGGATGTACAAGGACCGGGAGCCCTCGTAGATGCAGTCGACCGGGCACTCCTCGATGCACGCCTTGTCCTTCACGTCGACACAAGGCTGCGCGATGACGTAGGTCACGCTGTCGTTCCTCCTCGATAGGGCGCTGGCGGGCCTCCTCAGGCTCCGCCGCCTGGCGCGCGGGAGCGCGGCGTCGTCGATGCCCGCCCCTAGTATCTCCGTTCTTGGGCATGATCCGAACAGGAGGGGTGAACTGACCTGTGGAAATCTCTGCGACAGGGCGCCTTGAGGTCCGTATCACCGCTGCTGACGTGGGTAAACGGGTCTCTGTACGCCGCATGAACGATCCTGCGGTTCCGGGTGAGAAGTTCACCGACACGGTGGGTGTTCTCGCATCATGGGACAGCGGTGTGCTGCTGATCACACGAAAGGACGGCGAGACCGTCCACATCGCGGAATCCTCGCTGGTCGCGGGCAAGGTGGTGCCGAGCGCCCCGGCCCGCCGCCGGGGCCCCTCCGCCTCGTACGCCGAACTCGCCCATGTCGCCACGCGCGCGTGGCGGCCGGTGGAGAGCGAGCGGCTCGGCGAGTGGGAGCTGCGGGCCGCGTCGGGGTTCACCAGGCGGGCCAACTCGGTGCTGCCGGTCGGCGACCCGGGCCTGCCGCTGGACGACGCCCTGGACGCCGTACGGCGCTGGTACGGCGCTCGCGGGCTGCCCGCCTACGTCCAGACCGCGACCGGCGCCGAGGGCACGCAGGAGCTGCTGTGCGCGGAGCTGGAGCGGCGCGGGTGGGTGCGCGAGGTGACGGCCGAGCTGTGGATCGGGGCGCTGGCGCCGATCGCCGACCGGGCCGAGGGCGCCGGGGTGGAACTCTCCCGGGACGTGGACGAGGCGTGGCTCGCGCGGTACCAGCGCAAGGGGGTGAGCGAGGTGGCGCTGAAGGTGCTGTCGAGCGGGCCCTCGGTGTGGTTCGCGCAGGTGCCGGGAAGCGGTGGCGTGCCTGCCGCCATCGGGCGGTGTGTCGTGGACGGGCGGTGGGCGTCCTTTGCCGCGGTCGAGGTCGGTCCTGAGCATCGGCGGCGGGGCCTCGCCACCGAGGTGATGGCCGCGCTGGCCCGGCGGGCGCTCGACGAGGGCGCGTCGGCGGCCTGGCTCCAGGTCGAGACGGAGAACGCGGGGGCGCGGGCGCTCTACGCCGGGATGGGTTTCGCGGCGCATCACGCGTACCACCACTACCGGGAACCGGCGGCCGGACCGGCGGGCGCCGGAAACAGCCGGTAGCGATCGCTGTGAGAGGGCACGAGCCAGCTATGCGTCTGCCACACCCACCGTCCCCGGAACGCTCCGCCGAGCTGCGCGAGCGGTTCGCCGAAGAGGCCCGCTCCGAGCGGCCCGACCTGGCCGCGCTCTGTCTGCTGCTGGGCGCGCAGGCGGACGCGGGCCTGGACGAGGCGGGCATCGACGCGGCGCAGATCGAACTGGACGAGCTGGCCGGGCGGTTGCCGTTCCGGCCGGGCGGGCCGCGGTCATGGGCGGTGGCGCTGCGCGAGCTGCTCGGCGAGCGGTGCGGGTTCCGCGGCTCCGCCGCGGACTATCAGCGGCTGGAGTCGTCGTTGCTGCACGAGGTGCTCCGACGGCGGCGCGGGCTGCCGATCCTGCTGTCCGTGGTGTGGATGGAGGTGGCGCGGCGGGCGGGGGCGCATGTGTACGGGGTCGCGCTGCCGGGGCACTTCGTGGTCGGGTTCGGCGCCGCGGAGGAGCAGGTGCTGGCCGATCCCTTCGAGGGGGGCCGGGTGCTGACCGGGTCCGACGCGGAGTTGCTGGTCGTGGGGGCCACGGGGGCGCCGTTGCAGCCGTCCATGCTGGCGCCGGCCGATCCGTTGGAGGTGGTGGTGCGGATCCTCAACAACGTGCGGGCGTGGGCGGCGGCTCGGCCGGAGCGGTCGGATGTGGCGCTGTGGGGTGTGGAGTTGTCGCTGCTGTTGCCCTCCCATCCGGCTCGGTTGCGGTATGAGCGGGCTCAGTTGCTGGTGAAGCGGGGGGATTTCCTGGCGGGGGCCTCGGAGTTGGAGGCTTACGCGGAGGTGGTGGGGGCGGTGGACGAGGGGGCGGCTGAGCGGGTGCGGGGGCAGGCTCGGTCGGCTCGGGCGATGTTGAACTGAGTTCGCCGTAGGGGCTTTTGCCGGTGGATGAGTGCCGGCGCGTCGTGGCTTGTCGCGCAGTTCCCCGCGCCCCTAAAAGCCTTGCGCCCGGGCGGCGTTCACAGCCAGCCCTTTTCCCTCGCGATTCTCACCGCCTCCGCCCTGTTCCTCGCCGCCAGTTTCTGGATCGCCGTCGACAGGTAGTTGCGGACTGTGCCCTGTGACAGGTGCAGCTTCGTTGCCAGCTCCGCGTTGGTCGAGCCGTCCTCCGCTGCCCGCAGGACCTCGCGCTCCCGGTCCGTCAGGGGGTTCGCGCCCTCTGCCAGTGCCGCTGCCGCCAGCGTCGGGTCGATGACGCGCTCGCCCGCGAGCACCTTGCGTACCGCTGCCGCCAGTTGGGCGGCCGGAGCGTCCTTGACCAGGAAGGCGTCGGCGCCCGCCTCCATGGCGCTGCGGAGGTAGCCGGGGCGGCCGAAGGTCGTCAGGACGACCAGCTTCACACCGGGCAGGGCCTTGTGGACCTGGGCCGCCGCCTCGATGCCGGTCATGCCGGGCATCTCGATGTCGAGGAGGGCCACGTCCACCGCGTGGGCCTGAGCGGCGGCCAACACCTCGTCGCCCCGGGCCACTTGGGCGACCACCTCGATGTCGTCCTCCAGGCCGAGGAGGGCGGCGAGGGCCTCGCGGACCATCGACTGGTCCTCGGCGAGGAGGACCTTGATCGTAGGGCTCATGCCCCGGATCCTACGGGCGCCGGGGTGCCCGCGGGGACGCGGGCGACCAGCCGGAAGCCTTGCTTGGTGCGGTCCGCGTCCAGGGTGCCGCCCGCCTTCTCCAGGCGCTCGGTGAGGCCCGTGAGACCGTTGCCGGGGCCCTTGCCCGAGCCGCCCGAGCCGTTGTCCTCGACGGAGAGTTCCAGCACCGGTCCGTCGAGGGTCTGGCGGTGCAGCACCTCGACCGTGCAGCGGGTCGCGCCGCTGTGCCGTACGACGTTGGTGACCGCCTCGCGCAGCGCCCAGGCGAGGGCGCTCTCGCTCTCCTCGGGGACGTCCCTGAGGTCGGGTTCGGCGGGCACGTCGGCGATGACCGAGGCGGCCGTCAACGCGACCTGGGCGCCCGCGAGTTCCTCGGACAGCCGGGGGCGGCGATAGCCGGTGACGGCCTCGCGGACGTCCACCAGGGCCTGGCGGCTGACCTGTTCGATGTCGGCGACCTGCTGGGCGGCCTTGTCGGGGTGGTCGGGGAGCATCCGGCCGGCGAGTTCGCTCTTCAGCGTGATCAGGGACAGGGAGTGGCCGAGGAGGTCGTGCAGGTCACGGGCGAGGCGCAGCCGCTCCTCGTTGGCGGCGAGCTGGGCGACGGTGGCGCGGGCCTTGCGCAACTCGACGGTGGTGGCGACGAGTTGCCGGATGCCGGTCATGGAGTAGCCGACCAGGAGCACCACCAGGAACAGGCCCCAGGCCTCGTCCAGGTTGTGGGCGTGCCAGCCCGCCAGCATCATCGCGGCGGTGGTGAGCGGGATCGTCCAGTAGGCGGTCCGCAGCGGGAAGGCGACCCCGCAGGTGACCGAGACGTACACGAACAGGCCGAGCCACGCACTGCCGAAGCCGAAGGCCAGGGCGAGCCCGAGCGCCCAGAATGTGGCAGCCAGGACGGTGATGATCCCGCCGCGGAAGGGCCGGCCCATGGTGCGGAAGACCAGGGTCAGATAGAGCCCGACGAAGACCACGAGACCCGCCCAGCCCGCTGCCGTGGCCGCGGTGGTGTGGTCACCGGAGTTCAGGTCCCGCACCGGGGAGGCGAGGAAGACCAGCCAGGGCAGGACCCACACCAGCTTCCGGATCGCCTCGCCGCGGTTGCGGGGTGGCCGGCCGATCCGGATCAGCCGTTCCGCCCGCGCTTCGTCGTCGGGCCGCAGATCGTCCGTCATCGCGCTCACGCCTTCAGCGTGTCCTTCCGGTAGAGCCAGGCCGCGCCGCCGGTGAACAGGGCGAAGAAGACGGCGAGGACGGCGATGTCCTTGGCATGCGGGGCCTGGCTCTGTTCGATCGCCTGTCCCAGGGCAGCGTACGCGTGCGTGGGCACCCACTTGGCGATGTCCTGGAGCCAGTCCGGGAAGGTCGTCGTCGGCATCCACAGACCGCCGAGGATGGACAGCCCGAAGTAGGTGATCATCGTGATCGGCCGGACCGCGTCCCCGCTCGCCAGATAGCCGATGGCCACGCCGAGCGCGGCGAAGACGAGGCTGCCGGCCCAGATCACGCCGGTGAGCGCGAGCCACTGCCAGGCGTCAAGGCGTACGTCCTTCACGGCCGCGGCGACGACGAAGACGACGACTATGGAGGGCAGGCTCACCACGGCCGCGCTCGCCGTCTTCGCGAGGACGTAGCCGTGCCCGGGCAGGGTCGTCAGCCGCAACTGCCGCACCCAACCGCTCTCCCGCTCCTTGGCGATGCGCTCGCTGTTGCCCATCAGGACGGCCGTGAGGGCGCCGAAGGAGGCCATGGAGACCATCATGTAGGTCGGCAGGGTCAGGCCCGTGCCGTCGATCCGGTCCGTGCCGTCGGCGCTGCCCGCGATGAGCAGGAAGAGCAGGGACGGGTAGAGGACGGAGAAGAACAGGAACTTGCGGTTGCGCAGGGCGCGGCTGAGTTCCAGCTTGATGAGGCTCCGCGAGGCAAAGGTGCTCAGCATGACGAACGGGCCTCCTCGGCCTCGGTGATGGCGACGAAGGCCTGCTCCAGGCCGAGCCCGGCGACCTCCAGGTTGCGGGGGTAGAGGCCGAGGCCGTAGACGGCGTGCACGGTGGCGTCGGCGTCGGCGGACTGGATGCGGACGGTGGTGCCGGAGACAGAGAGGTGGGCGAGGAAGGGCAGATCGCGCAGCGTGTCCGGGTCGATCGGGCCCTCCAGGTCGAAGGAGATCCTCCGCGCCCCCGCCTTCGCCTTGATCTCGGCGGCCGTGCCGTCGGCCAGCAGCCGGCCGCGGTGCAGGACGAGCACCCGGTCGGCGATGGCGTCGGCCTCTTCGAGGTAGTGGGTGGCGAACAGCACCGTCCGTCCCTGGTCGGCCTGTTCGCGCATGGTGGCCCAGAAGGCCTGGCGGGTGGTGACGTCCATGCCGGTGGTCGGCTCGTCCAGGACGATCAGGTCGCTGTCGCCCGCGGTGGCGAGCGCGAAGCGGACCCGCTGGGCCTGGCCGCCGGAGAGCTTGTTGACCTTCCGGTCGGCGATCTGGGTGACGCCGGCCCGGGCGAGGACGTCCTTCGCCTTGTACGGCTTCGGATGCAGGTCGCAGGCGAGTCGCACCAGCTCGGCGACGGTCACCTCGTCCATCAGCCCGCCGCTCTGCAGCATCGCGCCCACCCGCCCGGCGACGATCGCCTCACGCGGGCTGGTGCCGAACAGGCGGACGCTTCCGCTGTCCGCCTGCTTGAGTCCGAGCAGCAGGTCGAGCGTGCTCGACTTGCCGGCGCCGTTGGGTCCCAGCAGGGCCACGGTCTCCCCGGGATGAAGGCTCAGTGTCAGACCGTCGACGGCCCGCACCTCGCCGTACGCCTTGCTCACCTGGTCGAACGCGACCACTGTCGTTGTCATGTGATCCAGAGTGGCCGCCGAGGCCCCCTGCCCGGCAGTGTCGGCGGTCCTGACTGCCGGATGACAGATGTCATACGACGACCAGGGGCACCCGGCGAGTGCCGGGTGCCCCTGGTCAGAGCCTGGTGCGGCTAGCTCGGGTCGGTGTCGATGGTGACGACGCGTTCCGCCGTCGTCTTGCCGCGCAGGGCCTTGCGGAGGGCCGAGGCGACGTCCTCGGGCAGGACGTCCCGCTTGCCGCTCGCGCCGTTGATCTGCACACCGTCGAAGGTGGTGCCGTACGCCGCCTTGAGCGCCTTGAGGTCGTAGTAGTCGACGAGCTTTCCGTCGACGGCCTTGAAGCTCAGGATGTCCGGCAGCGACAGCTGGCCGAACTTGATGAAGTGCGCCGCGTCGGTCTGCACCTGGACGGTCTGGGCCATCGCGGGCTCCGCGATGGACTTCATCATCGCGTCGACCTCGGCGTTCGAGATCGTCGGCTGCTTGGTCGTCGTCGGGAGCGTGACCGCGCCGGCCGAGCCGGTCTCCACCTGGGTGCGGTACGCCTGCTGGACCGCCGTCGTCGACTTGGCGACGTCGATGCCCTTGCCGGTCTTGCCGTAGACGGCGACGGCCTTGCCGTTCTTGAACTTGATCGTGCCGTCGGTCGCCGAACCGGAGCTGCCGGAGGCGTCCTCCAGGGCCGCGGTGAGCTTCTCCTCGTCGACCGGCATCTCCGGCTCGATCACGCGCCGGCCGCCGAAGAGCGAGCCGATCACGGAGACCGGGTTGTAGTCGCTGGTCGCGGCCTTGCTGACGGTGGCCTGCATGTCGAACTGGAGGCCGGCCTGGTCGGGCTGGAGCTGGACGGTCTTGCCGTCCACCGACAGCTTCAGCGGCTCGTTGACCTTCTTGTCGAAGGCCGCGTCGAGCTTCTTGACCGCGTCGTCGCGAGTGCCGCCGCCGATGTCGACGCCGAGGACCGTGGTGCCCTTGGGCACGTCGGAGTGGTTCATCAGCAGACCGGCGCCGTACGCGCCGCCGGCGACGACGACCACACCCACGCCGACCAGGGTCAGCTTGCTGCGGCCCTTCTTCTTCGGCTTCTTCTTCGAGGACGCCGGCACGTTCTGCGCGACGGGCTCGGGCAGCTTCGGGGGCGTGTGCGGCAGCGGTCCGTCGGTGCCGGGGCCCGGCCCGAACGGGGAGTTCTGGCCGGTGGACGGCACGACCGGGATGCCGCTGGTGACGGTGTGTCCGGAGACGTTGTCCGGCGGGGTGCCGTAGCCGGGGGTGCCCGGTTCGGGGGCCGGCTTCTGCGGGGTGAGGATCGCGGTGTCGTCGCTCAGACCACCACCGGGACCGCGACCGGGGCCACCCTGCGGACCGGCGTGGGGACCGGCGCCGGGGGCGCTGGGCGGGGCGGCGACGCCGGGTCCGGCGAAACCGGTGGAGGCGGAGGCCGCGCCGGGAAGACCGGGGCCGCCCTGGCGGCGCTGACCACCGGGGGCGCCAGGTCCGCCGGGACCGCCGAGGGCGCCAGGTCCGCCGGGACCACCGGGACCACCGGGACCACCGGGACCACCGAGCGCACCCGGTCCGCCCGAGCCGCCCCGCGGGCCGCCGACCGGCGGTACGACGGGGCCGTCGCCGGTGACCGGGCCGCCGGTCGGGCCTGCCGGGCCCTGCGGACCGCCGTAGCCGGCCGGGCCGCCGAAGTCGTTCGGCCCGTTGAAGTCGTTGGCGGGCGGGAAGCGGTGCGAGCCGGTCGAGCTGTTGAAGTCGTCCGCACCGCCGGGGAGGCCACCCTGGGCGCCGTAACCGTTCTGCCCCATAGGGCCATTCTGACCGCTGTGGGCGTTCTGGGCGTTCTGGGCGCCCTCGTTGTCCGAGAAGTACGGCAGGTCGTCGCGCCGCGGTTCGCCGCCGGGGCGTGAGCCGCCGCCCAACGGGCCCGCCGCCAGCGCCTCGGTCACGTCGAAGGAGCCCGTGCCGCCGCCGTGGCCCGGGGCCACGGGACCGCCGGTCGCGCCGGGCAGGCCCGCGCCGTTGGTGGAGCCGGAGCGGGAACCGCCCGGCACGCTCATGGAGCCGACCAC
>JABFXD010001077.1 GCA_013361925.1 Streptomyces sp.
GGGTCGTAGCCGGGCTTGGTCAGATAGAGCTTGAAGCTGCCGGTGTGCGGGATCGTCGAGGCGTACGTCATCGTCAGCGTCGCGCCCGGCGTCAGATGCGTCGAGGGCCAGTCGGCGCGGGCCAGGTCGAGGCCCTTGTAGGCGGGCAGGCCGCCGCTGCACAGCTCGCCGTCGCGGACGGTCTGGCGGTCACGTCCGTTCACGTTCGCGATCCGCAGGTTGTCCCAGGCGGTGAAGGGCGCTCCATTGGCGGCGACGGCCGCCCGGCAGGCCGCGGTCCGCGCCCGGTCGCCGCCCTCGGGGGAGCAGGCGTACACCCGGCTCACCGGATCGGTCGGCGCGCCGTGCGCCTGTGCCGGGGCGGCCGCCCAGACGGTGGTCAGGAGCGGTGCTGCGACCGCCAGGGCGGCCATGCGGTATGCGGTCATCCGGGGCATCCGGAACGTCTCCTCGGCCGACGCGGGAACGGTTTGCTCCCGTGCAGTACGGAAAACGGGCCCGGCGCGTTCACTGCCGGACATCGGCCGCACAAGCGGGGGACATCGGCCGTAAAAGGGTGCATCGGCCCCCCAATTCCCGGACAGCGAGGGTGGGTTTCCGGCCGGATCGAGGGTTTCCCCTGTATTCACATGACCTTCCCTTTGCCTATCGTTCAGGCCACAGCCGACCCACAGGTAACCCCCTCCCTGGTCCGCTGGCGCTCGGCCGGCCTCGCGCCGCTTTTCGACCAACCCCCCGCCGCTTCACCGACGAAGCGAACCCCCCGCTGCTCCGCGCTGCCCGGAGTACGGCCACGAAAGGCAAAGCCCTTGCGTACCTCGCCCTCCCTCCGACGGAAGATGTTCTCCGTCGCCGCGGTCTCGGCCGCGCTGTTCACGGCGGCCACCGCCACGGTGGCCACGGCCCAGGAGGCCGCCGCCCCGAAGGCAGCCGCCGTGCCCGCCGCGCAGACCGAGGCCGCCCCCGGCGTCACCGCCGAGCGGCTCATCGTCGGCTACAAGTCCGGCGCCACCGAGGCGAAGTCGAACGCGGCCGCCGAGGCGGACGCCGCCGCCAAGGGCAAGGGGGCCGGTGAGGACGTCGACTTCCAGCGCCGCCTCGGCACCGGTGCCGCCCTGGTCGACCTGGGCGCCGACGCGTCCCGCGCGGACGTCGCCGACGTCGTCGCCGCGTACAAGGCCGACCCGCAGGTCGCCTATGTCGTACCGGACCGCCTGAACACGCCGCAGGCCGACCCGAACGACACCGAGTACGCCAAGCAGTGGGACCTGTTCGAGGCCACGGCCGGCATGAACGTCCCCGGCGCCTGGTCCACCGCGACCGGCTCCGGCGTGACCGTCGCCGTCATCGACACCGGCTATGTCGCCCACACCGACCTCGCCGCGAACATCGTCGGCGGCTACGACTTCATCTCCGACACCGCCGTCTCGGTGGACGGCGACGGCCGCGACAGCAACCCGGCCGACCCGGGCGACTACTACGCCGCGAACGAGTGCGGCTCCGGCATCCCGGCGTCCAACTCCTCCTGGCACGGCACCCACGTGGCCGGCACCATCGCCGCGGTCACCAACAACAGCAAGGGCATCGCGGGCATCGCCTACGGCGCGAAGATCTCCCCGGTGCGCGTGCTCGGCAAGTGCGGCGGCTACGACTCCGACATCATCGACGCCATCACCTGGGCGTCCGGCGGCACCGTCTCGGGCGTGCCCGCCAACACCAACGTCGCCAAGGTCATCAACATGAGCCTGGGCGGCGACGGTGCCTGCACCTCCGCGACCCAGAGCGCCATCACCGCCGCCGTCAACCGCGGCACCACGATCGCCGTCGCCGCGGGCAACGACAACGACAACGTCGCGAACCACTCGCCGGGCAACTGCAACAACGTCATATCCGTGGCCGCCACCAGCCGCACCGGCGCGAAGGCGTCCTACTCCAACTACGGTTCCCTGGTGGACATCTCGGCGCCCGGCGGCCAGACCAGCACCGGCACCGCCAACGGCATCCTGTCCACGCTGAACTCCGGCACCAAGACGGCGTCGACCGAGAACTACGCGTACTACCAGGGCACCAGCATGGCCACCCCGCACATCGCGGGCCTCGCCGCGCTGCTGAAGTCGGCCAACTCCTCGCTGACCCCGGCCCAGATCGAGTCGGCCATCAAGACCAACGCCCGTGCCCTGCCGGGTGCTTGCTCGGGTGGCTGCGGCGCCGGTCTCGCGGACGCCGCGAAGACGGTGGCCGCCGTCAGCGGTGGCGGTACGACGACGGGGACGACGTACTCCAGCACCTCCGCCGTCGCCGTCCCGGACAACGGCTCGGCGATCGAGTCCGCCATCGCGGTCAGCGGCCGTACCGGCAACGCCCCTTCGGCCCTCAAGGTCGCCGTGGACATCACCCACACCTACCGCGGTGACCTGGTGATCAGCCTCGTCGCCCCGGACGGCACGGTCTACGCCCTGAAGTCCGCCAGCTCCTCGGACTCGGCGGACAACGTCAACACCACCTACACCGTGGACGCTTCGAGCGAGACGGCCAACGGCACCTGGAAGCTGCGCGTCCAGGACACCGCGGCGCAGGACACGGGCACGCTCAACAGTTGGAAGCTGACTTTCTGAGTCACAGCGGATCCCGTTGAACGGGCGGGCCGACCGGTGCGGATGGGGCACCGGTCGGCCCGCTTTTTTGTTGCACTTTCCTGTACTGAGCGACCGGTTTTCTTCAAGACCCATTGCGCCATACACACGAGTAGTGAATAAGTTGTGGGAGGTCTAAAGACTGAAGGGAGTTGGGGTGCCCTCGAATAGCCGCCGGACCGTGAGATATCGTGTACGGGGAGTAAGAAACAAACGGCATGGCCTGTTCTTTTCGGGTCCTGCTCTCTCGCCCCCAGGAGAGTCCCATCGATGGCTAGGCAGTTACGCGCCGAGCAGACCCGAGCGGCGATCATCGCGGCCGCCGCGGATCTGTTCGACCGGCACGGTTACGAGTCGACCAGCCTGAGCGACATCGTCGAGCACGCCCAAGTCACCAAGGGCGCCCTCTACTTCCACTTCGCGGCGAAGCAGGACCTCGCGCACGCCATCATGGAACTCCAGTCCAGAACCCTGCGCCGGCTGGCCGCCGAGATGGACGGCCGTGGCCTCTCCCATCTGGAGGCCCTGATCCGCACCACGTTCGGGATCGCCCGGCTCACCGTCGAGGGCCCGGTGCCCAGGGCCGGCCTCCGCCTCGCCACCGAGGGTCTCCCGGTGCCGCCGCCGCTGTCCCATCCCTTCGAGGAATGGCTGGACATCACCACCCGCAAACTCTTCGGCGCGGTCACGGACGCCGACCTCCACCCGGACATCGATGTCGAAGCCGCAGCTCACTCCCTTGTCTGCTCCCTCGTCGGCACCCGTGTCGTCGGCCACTCCCTGGAACCCGTCACCCGACAGCCGCGCCGACTGGCCGAGATGTGGCACATCCTGATCCGCGGTCTGGTGCCGGTACCCCGCCGCGCCCGCTATCTGAGCCTCGCCACCCAGCTGGAGCGGGAGATCAGAATCCCCTGACCCGGGCGGTACGGTGGCGCGCATGCCCCACACCCCGCCCGTGCTCCGCAGCGACGAACCCGGCTCGTTCCCGTACAGCGTGCTCGCCGAACGGCACCCCGCGATCGTGCGGCAGGTGCGCGAGGCCTTCCCCTACGGCCCGGACCAGCACCGCGCCCTCGACGCCCTCGCGGAGAACTGCACCAAGGGTGTCGTCGAGCCACTGCCCGCCGACGCGCCGGACCGTGAGCGCTGGGCGGCCTGGGGAGCGGACGAGCACATCGGGCGGTCCTGGTTCGACCTTCCCTGGCTGTGGTCCGAGAGCTGGTTCTACCGCCGACTCCTCGACGCGGTGGGCTATTTCGGCCCCGGACCCTGGCAGGGCGTGGACCCCTTCCGCCCGTTCAAGCTCGCCGAACTCGACGCCCCGGAGACCGACGAGGAACTGGCCGCCCTCGACGATCTCGCGGACCGGCCGGCCGACGAACAGGCCGCGGCCCTGCTGCACGGCTCCCTGTGGGGCAACCGTGCCGACCTCGGCTTCCGGCTGTCGGACGAGCACGCCGAGGCCCGCGCCGCCGTCCCCGGCCTGGTCGCCGACGACAGCGCCGCCCTCCGGTCGCTCCTCGACGGCGCGGACACCCTGTGCCTCGTCGCCGACAACGCGGGCCGTGAACTCGTCCCCGACCTGCTCCTGATCGCCCATCT
>JABFXD010000374.1 GCA_013361925.1 Streptomyces sp.
GGAGAAGCCGACGTGCGCGAGCCGCAGCGGGCCGCGCAGTCTCAGGTGGACGTCGTGCACGCCGGAGGCCGTCAGCCCCGCCGCGAGAGTGACATAGTCGTACGGCCCTGACGTGGGCGTTCGCGGTGAGAGCGCGGCCGTCGCCGGGCCGCCGTCCAGCGACACCTCGACCGTGCCCTCGCCCGCCACCGTCACCGTCACCTCTGTGACGCCCGGCCCGAAGTCGCAGGCACGGTAGAGCAGTTCGGCCGTCCGGTCCGGCGCCGGCGTCACCGCGTCGCCCGTGGTCCTGGTGCGGTCGACGATCTCGGCACCGCTCTGCTCGTCGAAGTCCGCCCCGTCCAGGCCGCGTTCGGTCACCGCACGCGGGGTGCCCGGCTCACCGTCCAGGACGACGGTCGCGCGCAGCCGGATGTCCTCGCTGGAGGCGCCCACCAGCAGGTCGTACGGGCCGGGTTCGAGACGGAGGCGGCCCTGCGCCACGTCCCAGAACTCCAGCTCCGACAGCGGGACCTCGAAGTCCACGCCCGTCCTCTCGCCCGGCGTCAGGGTGACCCGTCGGTGCGCGGCCAGCTGGCGGCGCGGGCGCGGCACCGACGGGTCGACGGCCCGCGTGTAGAGCTGGGCGACCTCGTCGGCCGTCACGTCGCCGGTGTTGGTGACCGTGCAGGAGACGTGCAACGTCCCCTCCTCGACCCGGGAGTTCAGATCCGCGTACGCGAACGACGCGTACGACAGGCCGTGACCGAACGGGAACAGGGGCGTGCCCTCGTAGTAGAGGTAGGTCTGCCGGCCGCCGATCACGTCGTAGTCGAGCAGGTCGGGCAGGTCGGCGTCGTCCGCGTACCAGGTCTGCGGGAGGCGGCCCGCGGGGGAGACGTCCCCGGCCAGGACCCGGGCCAGGGCGGTGCCCGCGGCCTGGCCGCCGTGGGCCGTCCAGAGCGCGGCGCGCAGCGGACCGGGCTCGACCGCGTACGGGTAGGCGGAGACCAGGGCCAGCACCGTGTTCGGGTTGGCGGTGCGGGCGGCGCGCAGCAGCCCCTCCTGGTGGGCGGGGAGCGCGAGGGTCGTACGGTCCTCGGTCTCGCGGCCGCACAGATGCGGGTCGTTGCCCGCGATCACCAGGACGACGTCCGCCTCTGCGGCGACCCGGGCCACCGCGTCCCTGCCGTGCTCGGCGATGATCAGCTCGAAGATCTCCGGGGCCTGGGCCTCGGAGGTTTCCGGATTCTCGTCGGCAACCTTTACTCCGCCGGCGACGACAGAGATGTGGCGACCCGTACCGACGTGCCTGAGGAGGTGTCCGTTCTCGTGGGGTTCGAGCCGGAACGTCTCCTGGACGACCCAGCCCCCGGGCTGGTCGGCGGCGGCGCGGACATAGCCGTCCGCGGCGACCGAGAGATAGCGGCCGTCGGGGGCGCGCAGGGTCAGCAGGCCCTCGCCCCAGTCGACGAGGGCGAGTTCGGTGCCGGTCGGGTCCGTGGTCAGCGGCGGCAGATCGGTGCGGCCCGCGAGCAGCGCCGGGTCCAGGGCGCCCTCGGCGCCGCGCACCTCGTCGTCGGCGTCCGCGGCCGGCACGTGGAGGAAGGCGCCGGTGGAGGTCCGCAGGCGGACGCGGTCCACGCCCTCCGCGAACTCCACGCGCTCGGCGCCGAACCGCTCGTACAGGCCCTCCAGCGGGGTGGAGCGGTGGATCAGGGTGCCGCTGTACCAGTCGAGCTTGCACTCGTCGGCGAGCAGGCCGACCACGGCGAGCCGGGTGTCGGGCGCGAGCGGCAGCACCCCGTCGTTGCGCAGCAGGACGACGGCCTGCTCCGCCGCCTCCTGGGCGAGGGCCCGGTGCTCGGGGGTGTCGTACGCGCCCGGCTCGTCGTAGCCGTCGAACTCGCCGAGCCGGAACCGGACCGAGAGCTGACGGCGGACCGCGGTGTCGATGTCGGCCTCGGTCAACAGGCCCTGCTCGTAGGCCTTGCTGAGCCGCCCGACGATCTGCGAGCTGTCCGTGCCGTGGTCGGTGAAGCTGTCGACGCCGGCCAGCAGCGAGGCGGCCGTGGCCTCCTCGTGGGTGTCGAAGTAGTGCTCGAAGTCGACCAGGTTGGAGGGCGCGCCCGCGTCCGAGCAGACCAGCAGGTCCTCGTCCGTCCAGGCCCGCAGCTGCTCGCGCAGATACGGACTGACGTGGTTGGGGCGGCCGTTGACCAGGTTGTACGCGGGCATCACCCCGGCCACCGCACCCGCCTCGACGGTCTCGCGGAAGGCTCGCAGGTCGTACTCGTGCAGCACGCGCGGGCGCACCGAGCTCGACGAGGTGGCCCGGTCCGTCTCGTTGTTGTGGGCCAGCCAGTGCTTGAGGACGGGGGCGGTGCGCCAGTACGTGGGGTGGTCGCCGCGCAGTCCGTGGGTGTACGCCGTGGCGATCGCGGAGGTCAGCTTCGGATCCTCCGAGTAGCCCTCCTCGTTGCGGCCCCACAGCGGGTGGCGCAGGAGGTTGACGGTCGGCGACCAGACGTTGAGGCCCACGCGGTCGTCGCGCGCCCGCATCGCGCGGACCTCCTTCGACACCGCGTCACCGACCCGGCGGACGAGATCCGTGTTCCAGGTCGCGGCGAGACCGACCGCCTGCGGGAACACCGTCGCCGGGCCCATCCAGGCCACGCCGTGCAGCGCCTCCTGGCCGGTGCGGAACGCGGCGACGCCGAGGCGCTCCACGGCCGGCGCGAACTGGTGCAGGAACGCGGTCTTCTCATCGAGGGTGAGCCGCGACAGCAGATCGTCGATGCGCTTCGCGAAGGGCAGCTGCGGATCGCGGAAGGGCGGCGTGGGCGGCGGCTGTGCGGTCACGTGGGGTTCCCCTTGGAGTGGAGCGGCGAAGCTCTTTCGAAGCGCTTCGATGCTGATTCGACACCGGGGTGGGTGTCAAGGGAGCAGCACCATCACTTCAAGCGGTGCATAAGAAAAGGTTGCCTCCCAGGCCGCCGAGGAATATTGGGAGCGACCCTTGTGCACCCACATGGCTTCACTTAACCTCACAGCAACATCGAAGCGCTTCGACTACTCGATTACTTCGACTACGCAGCGACCGTAGAAGTCGAAGGAACGCTTCGGCTCAGCCAGTTCCACTGAAGACACCGCAGCCGACGGCCCACCGCCGGGTGTCCTGGTGCGCCATGAAGGGTTGACGCAATGACGCCGAACGCCGCTTCCGCCTCCTCCGGGCCCAGCCGGAGAAGCTTCCTCGCCTCCTCGGCGGTGGCCACCGCCGCGGTGGCCGGGGGGATGCCGCTCCTCGCCGCCTGCGGCGGCTCGGACAGCGGATCGCGCGACGGCACCACGTCGAGCAAGGACGCCAAGAAGATCCTTCCGGCCTATGTGGCCAGCAACGTGGTGACGCCGGACATCCCGTCCAAGAACGGCTCCGCGGTCGGCTTCACCAGCAAGCTGGACCTCGCCACGCTGAAGACGTCGGTGGAGAAGAAGCTCGGCAAGGGCGGCAAGGTCACCATCATGTCGCCGTTCTGGGGCTCCCCGCCCAAGAGCGACAACGCCTACTACAAGGCGATGAACGACCTGATCGGCGTCGACGTCCGGTGGCAGAACCAGGACGGCAACACCTACGAGCAGAAGCTCGGCGCGGTCCTCGCCTCCAGCGACGTCCCGGACGTGGTGGTCGTCCCCGGCTGGAACATGAACGGCAAGATTCCCACCGCCATCATCAGCAAGTTCGCCGACCTCGGCCCCTACCTCTCCGGCGACGCGGTCAAGGACTTCCCGAACCTCGCCGCGATCCCGACCGACTCCTGGCAGCGCTCCATCTTCGGCGGCAAGCTGCGCGGACTGCCGATGCCGGCCCCGTGGGCCCCGAGCATCGTGCCCCTCTACCGGCAGGACATCTTCGAGAAGGAGGGGTACGAGATACCCAAGTCCTGCGACGAGTTCATGGCCCTGGCCAAGGAGATCACCAACGCCAAGGCCAAGCGCTGGGCCTGCCTGGACATGAAGTGGACCGCGTGGCAGGCGTTCGGTGTCTTCTCCGGCAGCGAGAAGCCGCTCGGCTGGAACATGGTCGACGGCAAGCTGGTCAACCGCGTCGAGACCGAGGAGTACCTCGAAGCGATCGAGTGGGCCCGCAAGCTCTTCGAGGCGGGTGTCGTCCACCCCGACTCCAAGATGGGCAAGAACGCCCCCGACCCGGGACCGAAGTTCGCGGCGGGCGAGTTCCTGATCTACCCCAAC
>JABFXD010000503.1 GCA_013361925.1 Streptomyces sp.
GATCCGCACGAGGCAGGGCAGTTGGGCCCGGGGCGGCATGAAGTCGGTGACCCGGACGGCTCCGGTCGGGGTCTCCCAGCGCGTGTCAAGGACCAGGGTGTTCTGCCGATACGCCCGGTCCGCGCAGGTGCCGCCACCGACGGGGGCCACCCGCCAGAGGCCGTTGTCCCGGGTCCCCACCAGGGCGGCGAGACAGGCGGGTGAGTCGAAGCGGGGTAGGCACAGCCAGTCGACGGAACCGTCCCTGCCGATCATGGCGGCGGTCTCCAGGTCACTGAGGAGGGCATAGTCCTCGATGGGTGCGTTCATGATCGGGCCCGTCAGCGGTCGTACCGCTCTCCAACCCCACCCCGCGTCACGCTGCAGTTGAAGCCGTATATTTACGGTGTATATCTACAGATTGCTCCCCGTTTGGGGCGCGAGTCAAGCCCCCGTTCAGCATCCCTTGACGCGGCACCCAAATCGGATGAAAGTGTATATATACACCGTAAACATGCACGGCCTACGCAGGCTCGCCCGAGGGAAGTGGAAACAGCTCATGCGGCGCGTCATTGAGCCTCTTCAGCACTCGGAGCAGCTCCGGATGGTCGGTCAGCTCGCCGCCCTTGTACTTCCAGGAGAACGTCAACTGGCCGAGCCAGTCGGAACGCTGCCACTGAGCGATCATGCCGGTCAGCTCATCGGCGGTGGGCCAGCGCCACTGCTCGAAGGAGAACGCCTGGATCATGCCCATATAGCGGGTGACCCCGGCCTCGCGGAGACTTTCGAGTGTGCGTGGAATCTTCGTCCAGTCGCACGGCTCACCGACCAGACAGGGGTAGACGTTGACGCTCATCACGTCCGTCGCGCCGCGGAACGCCGCGAAGTGGTCGGGCCGGTCGACATTGACCACGGTGAAGCGGCTCCTGTCCGGGTCGAGCGAACGCACCAGCGCCGTCCGCGCCCGGACATCGGCGGCCGCCCCGGGGCAGTTGAGGTCGGTATTGGGCTCGTCCGCGATGAAGTAGCCGGCAATCCGGGGGGCGTCGACCAGGCCATAGCGGGCGAAGCGGCGGCCGACCTCCGCGTCGGTCCAGTTCCAGCGACAGCGCTTCTTGTCGTATCCACCGAGCCACACCAGGGCACGCTGTCCCGCGGCAACGCTCGCGACTCCATCAGGCGTGACGTCGACCAGCGAGTAGCCGTAACGCCTGGTCGCCCGATCCATGGTGTTGAGCGCCACGGAAAGGAACTCTCCCGGCACCGGCGCGTAGCTGGTGCGCGCGGACGGGGCTCTCTCGGGGGCACACGAGCCGACGAGCAGCAGTCCGGCCGCCACCAGCGCGACGGCCCCGTACCGGGCCCGGAGGTGAGCCATCGGCATGCCTCCCCTGCACCGCAGACCACGTCAGCCAATCCGGCAAATCGGATAAAACTCGCCTTCTGATCCTACTGAGGATGCGCGATGGAATTCAATGAAGCCCTGCGCCGCACCATCGGTGGACACTGGCGCCTGCTCGTACTGTTCGTCGTGCTCCCGATGATCGTGGTGACCGCCGTCGGACTGTCCGGATCCTCGGCGTACGCCTCGAAGGCACGCGTTCAGGCCTCCGCGACGCTCCCCACGACCGACGTCCAGGCCAACGCCATGCTGAGCCGCGTCAGGGCGGTCGTCACCAGCGGTGCCGTCGTGAACGCGGCCCTGCACAAGGCGGACATCACCGACCGCAGCGCGGCCGACGTCGCCCACCGGACCAAGGTCTCGCGGCTCGGAGGGTCCGCCGTCTTCACCGTCAAGGTCACCGACCGTGACCCGCGGACCGCGGAGAAGCTCGCCGGTGCCCTGTCCGAGCAGCTCGTGGCGTTCTTCAACGGCTCGGGCAACCTGCTGGTCACGGAGCTGATGGACCGTCAGTCCAAGCTCCAGGACGAGCGGGTGCGTGTCGCCGGACAGCTCCCGGACGCCGACAGCGCGGCGGAGTCCGGGCGGCTCACCGCCAAGCTCGGCGCCCTGGACCAACAGCTCCTCGATGTCCAGGCGGCCATGCGCGCGGCGCAGGCCGACGGCTTGGGTGACCGGACGGCCTCGCTGCTCTCCTCGGCGGGCGACGCGGTGGCCGTGCCCCTGCTCACCGGAGTCGACTTGGCACTCGCCGGGGCGATCGGACTGCTGACCGGACTTCTGGCTGTGACGCTGCTGGAGGTGTTCCGGCCGCATGTCGCCGGCCGCTACGCCTTCGGCAGGGAGCTCGCTGCCCCTGTGCTGGGCCGCCTCCCCAAGGCACTGCGCGACTCGGCGGACCCGCCTGCGGTCGACGCAGAGACGATCGTCGCCCTCCACCGGGCCGTCGACAAAGCCGGGACCGGGACCGTGGTGCTGACCGGGCCGAGCCCCGACGACCGGCTCACCGCACTCGCCGAGGCGCTCCAGGACGGGATGGCCGCGCTCGGCTCACCGGCCCGTGTCCCGAGCGTAGAGGTGCACAACGGCCGGCCCGCCGACGGCAACGGCGCCGGCGGGCAGATACGGACGCTGACCCGAGAACGGGTGCGGCAGGCCGTGGGCGCACCCGCCACCCTTGCCTCCCCCGGCCCGCCGTCAACGGTCCGGGTCCGTGCGCTGCACCAACTCGACAGCGTCTCCGACCAAGCGCGGCATGCCCTCGTCGCGGTGGAACCGGAACTTGTGCCCTACGCCGAACTGCGCCGGGTGCAGAACCTGGTGGCCACGACCGGCTGGCCGGCGATCGGCGTCCTCGGCGACGGCGCCCGGCAATCCCGCACGGTCGGCCGATGGGAGCGTGGCTGATGCGCGGCGTGCTGATCCAGGCGGGGCAGCGGCTCCTGGTCGACTGCCGGTGGTCTCCGCTGTCACCGCTGCTGACCGAAGCGGCCGCCGACGCCTGGCAGGCCGCCGGGCGGAGCAGGGCTGACGTCTGCCTGGAGGTGCAGGCACGGCACAAGCCGTTCGACGTACGGGGCTGGGAGACCCTCGCCCGGGGCGCCTTCGTCCGGGACGGCGTCGTGGTGTTGCGCAACGCCTGCGGCAGCGGGTTCGACCTGCTGCTGGCCGTGGACGGCGACGGACTGCGGGTCGTGGCGCGCTGGCGGCCACCGGTACGGGAGCGAGCGGCCGCGCACCTGCTGCGGTCCCGCTTCCATCTGCTGGTCAGGGCCACGCTCTTGCAGTACCCGGCGTTGTGGTGGGCCGGGTACAGGGGACTGGTGCCGGTGCACGCCTCAGCTTTGACGATCACACCGGCGGGCAAGGGCGACACGGGTACCCGGGGCTCGCCCCTGCTGTTGGCCGGGCCCGGCGGGACGGGGCGGTCCACCCTGCTGCTGGGCGCTGTCGCGGGAGGCGGCCGCGCCTGCTCGGACAACCTGTGCGTGACGGACGGCCGAGTCGTACACGGCCTGATCGAACCGATGCGCGTGCAGGGGGGCGGCGGTCGACGCATGGCGCACGGACGGACCGAGCGGCCGTTGCCGGGGCGCGTCGACGCCCTGTGCCCGGACCGGCTCGTCGTCCTTCGCCGGTCATGTTCGGGCCGCCCCGAGACACATGCCCTCGACGCGGAGCAGGCCGCGCGGAGCCTGGTCGCCGGCACTTACGCGGCCGGGGAACTGCGTCGCTACTGGCCCTTCGCCGCTGTCATGGCGCTGGGCACCGGCCTCGGGCCGCCTCACCCCCCGATAGCGGAAAGCGCGTCGCGGATCGCGGCCCGACTGCCGGCGCACGAACTGGTGCTCGGCGACCGGCCCGAGGAAGGGCTCGCCGCGCTCCACAGCCTGGCCGCGCTGGAGCGCGCACCCATGGAGGCACTGCCATGACCAGACTGCACGTGGCCACGGTGATCACCCGCTTCGAGGCCGGGGCCGGCATCGTCGCACTGCGCGGGGCCCAGGCGCTGGACCCGGCCGGGTACCGGACCACCGTCATCACCGGCCAGGGCGGCCGACTCCTCGGCCTCGCCGCCGACCACGGCATCGAGGTTCTCGTGGAGCCCACATTGCGTTCCCCGATCGCACCCGGAGACGACCTGCGTGCCTTGCGCCGACTGACCAGGCTCTTCGGCCAGTCGCGGTTCGACGTCGTGCACACGCACAGCGCCAAGGCCGGCACGCTCGGACGGCTGGCCGCGCACCGTGCCGGGGTGCCCCGCATCGTGCACACCTTCCACGGGTTGCCGTACCACGAGTTCCAGTCCGGGCCACGTCGTGGCGCGTACATCGCG
>JABFXD010000078.1 GCA_013361925.1 Streptomyces sp.
GCGCAGAGGCGCCGCAACCACAGAACAGGAGACGGCCATGGACGCCGACGCAGGACTGAAGGGACTGAAGGGGTCGTACTGGCTCGAGACGGCCCCGCCGGGCACCCCCGCCCCGCCGCCCACCGCCGATCTCACCGTCGACGTCGCCGTGATCGGCGGCGGCATGGCCGGGCTGAGCACCGCCTGGGAGCTGGTCCGGGAGGGCCGTGAGGTGGCCGTGCTGGAGGCGGGGCGACTCGCGGCCGGGGTGACCGGCCGGACCACGGCCAAGCTGACCGCCCTGCACACCCTCGTCTACGACCGCCTGCGCCGCACCCGCGGGGCCGAGGGGGCGCGGCTGTACGCCCGCTCGCAGACGGACGCGATCCGGCACGCGGCGGACATCGTGGCGGAGCTGGGCGTGGACTGCGACTGGGAGGAGGCGGCGGCGTACACGTACGCCGAGGAGGCCGAGGGTGTCGCCGAGCTGAGGGCCGAGGCGGAGGCGGCACGGGAGGCGGGCCTCGACGCCTCCTTCGTCACCGCGACCGACCTGCCGTTCCCGGTGGCGGGCGCGGTCAAGGTGGTGCGGCAGGCCCAGTTCCACCCCCGCAAGTACCTGCTGGCGCTCGCCGAGGACCTGCGCCGGCGCGGCGGCACGGTGTACGAGGACACGCGGGTCGTCGCCCTCACCGAGGGCGAGCCGTGCGTCCTGACGACCGAGGCCGGGGTGACGGTACGGGCGAACGACGTCGTCGTCGCCACCCACTACCCGGTGTTCGACCGGGCCCTCCTCTTCACCCGGCTCTCCCCGCGCCGCGAGCTGGTCGTGGCCGGCCCGCTCGACGCGGACCGGGCCCCGCGGGACATGTACATCACGCCGGAGCAGAACACCCGCTCGGTACGCAGCGCGCCCTACGGGGGCGACACCGGCGTGCGGCTGCTCATCGTCACCGGCGAGCACTTCACCCCGGGCACCGCGGACGTCGACAAGCGCTTCGCCCGGCTGTCCGACTGGGCCGAGAACCGCTTCCCCGGCCTGACCCTCACCCACCGCTGGGCGACCCAGGACAACGACTCCACCGACTCCGTGCCCCTGGTCGGCCCGCTCCACCCCGGCGCCCGGCACACCTACGTGGCCACCGGCTTCGGCGGCTGGGGGCTGAGCGGCGGCATCATGGCGGGCCGTCTGATCAGCGAGCTGATGGCGGGCCGCGAGGTCGAGTGGGCCGGGCTGTACGACCCGCGGCGCCTCGGCTCCGTGGTCCGCGAGGGCGTGTCCTTCCTCAAGCACCAGACGCAGGTCGCCCGGCACTTCGTCGGCGACCGGCTGCCGCCCCTGTCGGGTCCGGCGCCGGAGGACCTCGCGCCGGGCGACGGTGCCGTGATGCGGGTGGGCGGCCACCGCTGCGCCGTGCACCGGGACGCGGTCGGCGGGCTGCACGCGGTGTCGGCGAACTGCACCCACCTCGGCTGTGTCGTGGCCTTCAACCACGCGGAACAGGCCTGGGAATGCCCCTGCCACGGCTCCCGCTTCGCCCCGGACGGCAGCGTCCTCCAGGGGCCCGCGGTACGCCCGCTGGAGCGGCGTGACATCTGATTGCGGCCGTTTCCGCACAGCCCCCGAGGGAACTCGGTCGCCATCTCGAAAAGACAGCTCGACACCTCAGGAAGAAGCTGAACCGCCGTGACCGCGCCCACCGTCAACAGCAAACCCACCGCCGCCCTGCGCGTGGCCAGGACGGGCTGGAGGAAGGCCCGCATCGTCCGCGACCAGGGTCTGCGTACCTGTATCTCCCCTGTCGAGGACGGCAGTTGCCCGCTCATGACGGACACGGGCGGCGAAGCCAACATCGTCCGCGGCGACGACTGACCGGAGACCGACCGAGGGCTTCCCCCACCCCGGAGGAACCGTGAAGGCACTCGTCATCAACTGCACGCTCAAGAGGTCCCCCGACCCCTCCAACACCGAGGCACTGGCCGAGGTGGTCACCGCGAGGCTGTCCGGGTACGGCGTCCAGGTCTCCTCCGTCCGGGCCGTCGACCTCGACATCGCGCCCGGGGTGGTCACCGACGCCGGCGACGGCGACGAGTGGCCCGGCGTCCACGAGCGGCTCCTGGAGTCGGAGATCCTCGTCGTCGCCTCCCCCACCTGGCTGGGCCGGCCCTCCTCGGTCGCGCAGCGCGTCCTGGAACGCATGGACGCGATGATGACCGAGACGGACGACGAGGAGCGCCCCGTCGCCTACAACCGCGTGGCCGGCGTCGTCGTCACCGGCAACGAGGACGGCGCCCACCACGTCATCAGCGAGATCTCCGGAGCACTGGCGGACATCGGCTACACGATCCCCGGCCAGGCCTGGACGTACTGGCACCTGGGCCCGGGCCCCGGCCCCGACTACCTCGACGAGGAGAAGGGCCGCGACTGGGCGCACAGCACCGGCCGCACGATGGCCGACAACCTCCACGGCGTGGCGAGCGCCCTGTCCGCCCGGCCGCTGAAGGCCCCCGGCTGACGAGACCGCGCCCGGCGCCCGTAAGCGAACACCCCCGCACTCACGTGACCGCAGCGCCCTGGCACCCCCCTCGGCCCGGACAGACCCCAGGAGCCCCATGACCCCCACCACCGTCGGCTGCCCCGCCCCCGCCGACCCACGCCGCTGCTGGGTCCCGCGGGGCGTGTACGCGCCGCAGACCGACACCCGGCTTCTCGGGCGGGCCCTGCGCCGCGAACCGATCACCGACCGGACGGACGTGCTGGACCTGGGCACCGGCAGCGGGGCGCTCGCGGTCGAGGCGGCGCGGCTCGGCGGGCGGGTGACCGCGGTCGACATCTCCTGGCGGGCGGTCGCGGCGGCCTGGTTCAACGCCGTGCTCAACGGCCAGAACCTGCGCGTGCGCCACGGCGACCTGGCCGCGGCGGTACCCGGCCGCCGCTTCGACCTGGTGCTCGCCAACCCGCCCTACGTCCCCGCGCCCGACACTTCCGCGCCCCGCGGCCCCGCCCGCGCCTGGGACGCGGGACCGGACGGCCGGCTGCTGATCGACCGGGTCTGCGACTCCGCGCCGACGGTCCTCCAGCCGGCGGGCGCCCTGCTGCTCGTCCACTCGCATCTGTGCGGCGTCGACGCCACGCTGAGCCGTCTCACCGGGGCCGGTCTGCGCGCGGAGGTCGTCGACCGCACCCGGCTGCCCTTCGGTCCGGTCCTGCGCTCCCGGCTCGGCTGGCTGCGCGACCGGGGTCTGGTGAACGGCGACACGACAGAGGAGTTGGTGGTGATCCGTGGCCGCCGCGTCTGACCGCCCCCGCCGCATCCGTGTCCAGCGTGACGGGCCCCTGCTGATCGAGGGGCCGGTCGAAGTGGTCGACGAGAACGGCGAGGTGACGGTGTCCGACCGATTCGAGGTGGCGGTCTGCACCTGCCGCCGCAGCCGTCTGTTCCCGTGGTGCGACACGAGCCACCGCCGCCGTGAGCGGCGCACCGGCCCGTCGGACGAAGGGGGGCCCGCGTGACCACCGCCTCCCGGCACCGGCCCCCGCCCCTGCCGACCCCCCGCGGCCCGCTCTCCGCGGCGGTGGCGGCGGCCCTGCAAGGTGCGTCGGCCCCTGACGGCCTTCCCGACTCCCCCGTCTACGGCGACGACCTCCAACTGGCCCTCTACACCCTCTACGAACTGCACTACCGGGGCTTCGAGAACGTCCCCGACGACCTGGAGTGGGACAGCGCCCTGCTCGCCTTCCGCGCCGCGCTCGAAGACCGCTTCCTGACCGCGCTGCGCGAGGACGTACCGACCACCGACACCACCGCCACCGCCGCCCTGGACGCGCTCCAGGTCGAACCGACCGCCGACCCCGACGGCACGAGCGTCTCGTTCTTCCTGCGCGACGAGGGCACCCTCGACCAGCTGCGCGAGTACGCGGCGCTGCGCTCGCTCTACCACCTCAAGGAGGCCGACCCGCACGCCTGGGTCATCCCGCGACTGCACGGGCGGGCCAAGGCCGGGATGGTGGCGGTGGAGTTCGACGAGTTCGGCGCGGGCCGCCCGGACGAGATCCACGCGGAGCTGTTCGCCGACCTGATGACGGACCTGAAGCTGGAGACGGCGTACGGCCACTATGTCGACGCGGCCCCGGCGGAGGCGCTCGCCACCGTGAACCTGATGTCCCTGTTCGGCCTGCACCGGGCGCTGCGCGGCGCGCTCGTCGGCCACTTCGCCGCCGT
>JABFXD010000986.1 GCA_013361925.1 Streptomyces sp.
TCCACGTTCCAGCCGAAGCCGAGGCCGAGGGTGAGGCGGCCGCCGGACAGATGGTCGACCGTCGCGATCTGCTTCGCGAGGTCGATCGGGTCGTGCTGGGCGACGAGCGTGATGCCGGTGCCGAGGCCCAGGTTCTCGGTGACGGCCGCCGCCTGGCCGAGGGCGACGAAGGGGTCGAGGGTGCGGCCGTACTCGGGCGGGAGGTCGCCGCCCGCCGGGTACGGGGTGGTCCGCTCGACCGGGATGTGGGTGTGCTCGGGGAGGTAGAGACCGGCGAAGCCCCGCTGTTCCAGCTCACGCGCGAGCCGGGTCGGGGTGATGGTCTCGTCGGTGAGGAAGATCGTGGCGGAGATACGCATGACCGCATCTGTACCGCGCCGGATGCGAGATGTCGATACCGACTGGTCGGCATCGGGGACGCGAAGCGTCGGCCGCCTCCGATTCCCTTTTCTTCCACGGGAGTTCACTCGCGTACCCGAGAGTGGAGCGCATGTGTGATGACGAGCACCACATCAGAAGACGCACACTCGTCGTGACGGGAGCCGCCGCCGCACTTACGTTGGGAAGCGTGACCTTCGCTTCAGCGGCGGACGGCGAGGAAGAGACGCGGACGATCCGGGGCACGCTGCCGACCGGGTCCCCCGATTTCGTGTACGTGCCGGTCGAGATCCCGTCCGGCGTACGGGAGATCAAGGTGGCCTACACCTACGACCGCCCGGCCGTCCCGGCGGGCACCGCGGGCAACGCCCTCGACATCGGCATCTTCGACGAACGGGGCACCGAGCTGGGCGGCGAGGGCTTCCGGGGCTGGTCGGGAGGGGCCAGGACGGAGTTCTTCATCCGGGCCGACGAGGCGACGCCGGGGTACATCCCGGGGCCGGTGCGCGAGGGCACCTGGTCGATCGCGCTCGGCCCGTACACGGTGGCGCCGCAGGGGCTGTCGTACGAGATCACGGTCACGCTGACGTACGGCGAGCCGGGTGAGGTCGTCGAGCCCGTCTATCCGCCGTCGCGCGCCAAGGGGCGGGGCCGGGCCTGGTACCGAGGGGACTGCCACCTCCACTCCTGGCACTCCGACGGCCGCCGCACCCCCGCCGAGATCGGGGCGCTGGCCCGTGCCGCGGGGCTGGACTTCATCAACACCTCCGAGCACAACACCCATTCCGGGCACCCCCATTGGGCGGACGTGGCGGGTGACGACCTGCTGGTGATGCTGGGCGAGGAGATCACGACGAGGAACGGCCATGTGGTCGCCCTCGGCACGGACCCCGGCACCTTCGTCGACTGGCGCTACCGGGCCCGCGACAACCGCTTCGGCCGTTTCGCCCGCCGTGTCCGCAGGGCGGGGGGCCTGGTCGTACCGGCCCATCCGCATGCCACCTGCGTGGGGTGCGGGTGGCGCTTCGGCTTCGCCGAGGCGGACGCGGTGGAGGTCTGGAACGGGCCCTACACGCCCGACGACGAGGTGGCGCTGGCGGACTGGGACAGCGTGCTGGTCGCGTCCACGCGGGAGGGACGTGCGTGGCTTCCCGCGATGGGGAGCAGTGACGCGCACCGGGACCCGGATGTGGTGGGCTCACCGCAGACGGTGGTGCTGGCCGACGACCTCACCCGGGAGGCGATCCAGGAGGGCATCCGGGCGGGGCGGTCGTACATCGCCGAGTCCTCGCGGATCTCGCTGGACTTCACCGTGGCCGGCGGCAAGGGCGAACATGCGGGAATCGGCGGCCGGTTGAAGGTGTCCGCGGACACCCCGGTGACCGTCCGGCTCGCGGTGACGGGCGCGCCGCGCTGCACTGTCCGGCTTGTCACCGACCAGGGGGTGCTGTTCACGAGTGCGGCCCTGCCGGTGACCGGCTCCGGGGTGGTGGAGTGGCGGACGACTCCGGCCTACGCGGCGTACGTCCGGGCCGAGGTGCGGCACGAGACGGCGGCCGGCCCGCTGCCGGGGGCGTTGGCCGCGCTCACCAACCCGATCTTCCTGGGCAGGTGAGGAGAGGAAAGCGGGTGAGGAGGGAGAGGTAGCCCTGGGCGAGGAGGACTTAGGGTCGCCGGCATGATCCTCACCACCGGTCCCGCCTCCCACGACCCGGCGCGTGACGTCCCGGAGCTGGCGCCGTACGCCCGCCCGACGGTACGGCTGCACCCGCGCCGGGGCGTGCCCGGACCCCGCGACAGCCACCTCGGCGGCCCGCTGTGGTGGCCGGCCGCCGAGCCGTGGCCGTCGTGCGGGGAGCACCGGGACGTGAACGGACGCCAGTTGGACCCGTACCCGCTGGTCGCGGTGGCCCAGCTGACGGCGGCGGACTTCCCGGAGATCCGCTTCCCGGACGGCACGGACCTGGTGCAGGTGCTGTGGTGCACGGACTGGCACGACCAGCCGCATCCGGAGGGGTGGGGGCAGGCGTGCGTGCTCGTCTGGCGCCGGGCGGACGACGTGACGCATCCGCTCAGCGAGCGGCCTGACCCCGGCGAGGACGAGGACATGGTCCCGAGGGCGTGCGTACTGCACCCCGAGCGGCTGACGGAGTACCCCTGGCACGAGGAACTCCCGCCGGGCCTCGCGGGCCGCCACGAGGCCTGGCTGGAGGAGCGGGGACTGGACGACGACGTCTCGACGATCCCCGGCTGCAAGCTCGGCGGCAGCATGCGCTGGGGCGTGACGGACCTGCCGGGGGCGATGGACTGCGGGGAGTGCGGGGCGCCGCTGGAGCTGTTCCTCCAACTGGACACGTACGAGTACGACATGGACGCCGGCGACCGCTTCCGCCCGCTGGAGGAACGGCACTTGGACCCGCAAACCGCAGCGGGCCGGGCGGCGCGTGAGCCGACGGGGATGACGGTCGGGCGGGGCGGGCACGCGGGCCTGTACGTCTGCGCCGCGGACCCTCGCCACCCGGCGTCGCTCTTCACGCAGTGAGGGGTGCGCGCCGCCCCGTTGTTCCCGTCGCCCTACTCCGCGCCCTGCAAGTCCGCCACGACCGCCGCGTGATCCGACGGCCACACCCCGTCCACCGGCCCGTGCCCGGCCCGCCGCACCCCCCGTACCGTGCCCTCGCCGTTCGGGCCCGCCGGGCCCCCTACGTGGATGTAGTCGACGCGGACGCCCGGGCCGAGGCCGGGGTGGACGTAGGGGTTGTCCGGGGTCCAGGTCGCGCCCGCGGTGCCCTGGGCGGCGTACTCCCAGGCGTCGAAGAACACCTGGCCGGGGACGACCGGGGAGGTGCGGGTGCCGCCGAAGAGGCGGATCTCGTCGGAGTCGGGCCAGGCGTTGAAGTCGCCGGTCACGATCGGCGGATAGGGGGTGCCGTGGCGGTGCGCGGCCACGAACTCGGCGAGGGCCGTGACCTGTTGGCAGCGGATCGCCGAGGCGTGGAGGGGGGAGGTGAGGTGGGTGGTGAAGAAGGGGACCTGTCCTCCCGGGGCGGACAGGCGGGTGCAGAGGGCGAGGCGGCCGTCGTCCAGGTCCGGTGGGGCGGGCAGGCGCAGGACTGCCCGGTCCGTCACCGGCCAGCGGCTCAGTACCGCGGTGCCGATGTCCACGGAGTCGTCGGATATGCGGCGCTGCCAGCGTTCGGGAGCGGGGGACGCCGCCCAGGCGCAGTGCAGGTCCAGTTCGGCGGCCAGCCATTCCGCGAGGTTCTCGCCGGTGCGGCGGTCCGACCAGACCTCCTGCAGGCCGACCACGTCCGGGCGCAGGTCGCGCAGGACGGCGAGAATCGCCTTCTGCCGCTCGGCCCACGGGCCGAAACGCCACCACAGGTTCCATGTCACGACCCGCACGGTCACCCCACCAGCCCCTCCAGCAGACTTGGTGACTATGCCCCGCCACAACGAACGCAAGTATCGAGCCGTCTCCGCCTTTCAGCGCAGGCTCAACGCCGTCATGCGCCGGCTGCCGACCCAGACCCTCCTGGAGACCACCGGCCGCACCTCCGGGCTACCCCGCCGGACCCCGCTCGGCGGGCGGCGGGTCGGTGACTCCTTCTGGCTGGTCTCGGAGTTCGGGGAGCGGTCGCAGTACGTCCGCAACATCAAGGCCGACCCGCGGGTACGGGTCCGGCTGCGCGGACGCTGGCACACCGGTGTCGCCCATCTGCTCCCCGACGACGATCCGGTCGCCCGGCTGCGCGGCCTGCCCCGGGTGAACAGTGTGGGGGTACGGGCCATGGGGGCGGGGTTGTTGACCGTGCGGGTGGA
>JABFXD010000088.1 GCA_013361925.1 Streptomyces sp.
GGTGAAGTCGGTCGTGCCCTTCTCCCTCATGATCGCCTGCGCCGCGTCGAGGAACCGCTCCACCCGCTGCTCGGCCCGGCGCTTCGCCGCCTGGGTGGAACGTTCGACCGCGCGCTGTTTCCAGGCCGGCTCTTCGGTGGGGGTGCTCACGGCCCGACCTGCCCTCTGCGTCGTGCGGAAGAACTTCGTTGCAGCGTAGCGAAAACAGCCTTACATACTGATCGTCAGCTCGACTCACTGTCGGTCGGCACACCGCGTCGGGAGTCGCACCCTGTCGGGACGGACGGCCGCAGTAGCCGCAAGCCGCCGCCGCGGAAGCCGACCGCAGGACCGAGCCCCGCAGCCCGCGGGCGAGCCTCACACGGGTGCGCTCCCGCCGCGGTCGTTCCAGCTTCGGTGTCGGCCCTCCCTCAGACCACCCCGTCGGCGCGCAGCGCCTCGATGTCGTCGCCGGTACGGCCCAGCTGCCGGAGGATCGCGTCCGTGTGCTCACCGACGGCCGGTACGGGGTCCATGCGCGCGGGCAGTCCCGCGAGGTCGGCCGGCGGCAGCAGGGCCTGGACGGTCGCGCCCGGCACGGCCACCTCGCGCCAGCGGCCGCGGGCGGCGAGTACCGGGTGGTCGAGGAACGCGCCCACGTCGTTGACCCCGGCGCACGCGATCCCGATGTCCTCCAGGTCCTTGAGGATCTCCTCGGCGTCGGAGCGCGCGCAGCGCTCGGCGACGATCGCGTTGATCTCGTCGCGGTGGGCGACCCGATCGGAACCGGTGGCGAAGCGCGGGTCGTCGGTCAGGCCGGGGTCCCCGAGGAACTCCGCGCACAGGACGGCCCATTCGCGCTCGTTCTGGATGGAGAACAGCACGTCCCTGCCGTCGGCGGCCGTGAAGGCGCCGTACGGGGCGATGGTGGCGTGCTGAGTGCCCAGGCGCGGGGGCTGTGCGCCGCCGTAGCGGGTGTAGTTGGCCGGCTGGCCCATCCACTCGGCCAGCGCCTCGAAGAGCGAGACCTCCACCGCGTGCGCCGTCCCGGTGGTGGCGCGGGTGTAGAGGGCGGTGAGGACGCCGGTGTAGGCGTACATCCCGGCGGCGATGTCGGCGACGGAGATACCGACCCGCGCCGACTCCTCGGGCGTTCCGGTCAGCGACACCAGCCCGGTCTGGCACTGCACCAGCAGGTCGTACGACTTGCGGTCCGCCCACGGGCCGTCGGTGCCGTACCCGGAGATCGTGCACGGGATCAGCCGCGGATACCGCTCGGTGAGCGCGTCCGTGCCGAGGCCGAGCCGGTCGGTCGCTCCGGGAGCGAGGTTCTGTACGAAGACGTCGGCGCTGTCGAGGAGTTGACGTAGGATCTCCAGTCCCCGAGGGGCCTTGAGGTCCAGGGTGAGAGATTCCTTGGAGCGGTTCAGCCAGACGAAATAACTGGAGTGGCCGTGCACCGTCGTGTCGTACCGGCGCGCGAAGTCGCCGTCGCCCGGGCGCTCCACCTTGATGACCCTGGCCCCGAGGTCGGCCAGCTGCCGGGTCGCGTAGGGAGCGGCCACGGCCTGCTCCAGGCTGACGACCGTGACCCCGTCGAGGGGAAGCTTCGGAACGCTCATGAGGCCCATGTGTACGGCCATGTTTCCGCCGCTGACAACCCGTCCCCGCTGAGGCACGCACCACAGACCGGCCGTGGCGGATCCGGGGGAAGGACGCGCACTCCCGTGCGCGTCCCCTCTCTGCCTTGACAAACCTCGTCGGTGGCGCGACGGAGGGCGGATGAACGGCGCGCGTTGAGGCCCCCAGGGGAGGGCTCAGTTGAGGGTGTCGGGATCCGGACCGGTCCGCAGGCCCCGGTCCAGCCCGGCGATCGCCGTCAGCTCCTCGTCGGTGAGGGCGAAGTCGAAGACGTCCGCGTTCTCCCGGATGCGGGCCGGGGTGACGGACTTGGGGATCACGATGTTCCCGAGCTGGAGGTGCCAGCGCAGCACCACCTGCGCGGGCGACTTTCCGTAGCGCCCGGCGATCGAGGTCAGTACAGGCTCGCTCAGCACCGCACCCTGCGCGAGGGGGCTCCACGCCTCGGTGGCGATCCCCAATTCGGTGTGCAGGTCGCGCAATTCGCGCTGCTGGAGACCCGGGTGCAGCTCGATCTGGTTGACGGCCGGTACGAGCGAACTGTCGTCCAGCAGCCGGCGCAGATGGGCGGGCTGGAAGTTGGAGACGCCGGCGGCGCGGACGCGTCCCTCGCCGGCCAGCTTCTCGATGGCCCGCCACGACTCGCGGTACAGATCACGGGCCGGGGTCGGCCAGTGGATCAGATAGAGATCGACGTAGTCGAGGCCGAGCTCGGCGAGGCTGGCGTCGAAGGCCTTGAGGGTGGCGTCGTAGCCCTGGTCGGCGTTCCACAGCTTGGTGGTGACGAACAGTTCGTCGCGGGCGATGCCGGACGCGGCGAGCGCCTGGCCGACGCCCTTCTCGTTGCCGTAGATCGCCGCCGTGTCGATGCTGCGGTAGCCGGCCTCCAGGGCCGAGGTGACGGCCGCGGCCGTCTCGGGGTCGGGGACCTGGAAGACACCGAAGCCGAGCTGCGGGATCTCGATGCCGTTGTTGAGGGTGACGGTGGGGATGGGCGTACTCATGCAGACGACTGTAGTTGCAGGCGCGGGTTAATTGCAAACGCGGGTATGAGGTCGGGGAAATGCTGTGGCCGGGGGTCCAGGCCGCTGGATATGGTCTCGACGCCGACCGCGCGCCCGGCACCCGGCACCGCAGCACCCGCTACCCGGCATCCGGCACCGGGTATCCACTCGATCCGACCGAAAGCCATCGATCCCATGACCAGCCCCCGCCTCACGACGACCCTCTGGCGCCCCACCGGCCCCGAGGAGCTGGACCTGGTGCGCGAGCTGAACTGGCGCGCCTGGCCGCCACGGCTGCCCGAGCAGCCGATCTTCTACCCCGTCCTGAACGAGGACTACGCGGTGAAGATCGCCCGGGACTGGAACGTCAGGCACAGCGGCGTCGGGTACGTGACCCGCTTCGAGGTCGACTCGGAGTTCCTGCGCCGCTACCCCGTCCAGCAGGCGGGCGGGCGGACGATCCTGGAGCTGTGGGTACCGGCGGAGGAGCTCGACGAGTTCAACGCCCACATCGTCGGCGAGATCGAGGTCGTCCACGAGTTCCGCTGACCGCCGCCCTAGGGGCGGGCCAAGTGGCGCATCGTCAGCACCAGTTGCAGCCGGAACCGGCCCTGCGGGGTGCGCACCGGCCAGCCCAGCAGATGCTCGGCGTGGGCCAGCCGGTCCTGGAGCGTGGAGTGATGGACGTTGATCTCGGCGGCGGCCGCCCTCAGGCTCGTCGTCGAGGCGACGGCGTCCAGCGTCGCGAGCAGCCACGGCGCCGTCGCGGCGGCCACGTCCAGCGCGATGACGTCGGCCGGGGGTTCCGTCCCTGGCCCGACGAGGTCGGCGAGCAGCGCCAGACTCCCCAACTCGTCGGCGCGCACGACCCGCCGCCCGGGTTCCTCCGAGGTGAACCGCAACGCGGTGCGGGCAGCGGCCCACGACTCATGCAGCCGCAACACGGGCACAGCGGGCCCGACACCCACCCTTCCCGTGGGCGGGGTCGCGGATCCGGCGCCGGTTCTCGCTGAGAGTGGTACGGCGACCCCGGCACTCGTCCTCCCCCCGGCCGGTACGGCAGCCCCGGCGCCAGGTCTGCCCGACCGGGGGACGGCTCGGCCGGCGCCGGCGGCTGGCTCTGCGGTTGGGGTGGTGTGTCGGGTTCGTGTTCCTTCTGGGGTCGGGAGGGGGTGCCTGGCGTCCGATGGGTCCGTGGTGGGGTTCGATGGCCTGGTGCTGGCGGCTGGCTCTGCGGTTGGGGCGGTGTGTCGGGTTCGTGTTCCTTCTGGGGTCGGGAGGGGGTGCCTGGCGTCCGATGGGTCCGTGGTGGGGTTCGATGGCCTGGTGCTGGCGGCTGGCTCCGGGGTTGGGGCGGTGTGTCGGGTTCGTGTTCCTTCTGGGGTCGGGAGGGGGTGCCTGGCGCTCGATGGGTCCGTGGTGGGGTTCGATGGCCTGGTGTCGGCGGCTGGCTCTGCGGTCGGGACGGCGTGTCCGGCTCCTGCTCCTTCTTCGGTCGGGACGGCTGCCCCCGCGCCCGCTACCTCTGCGGTCGGGGCGGCTGGCCCGGCACCAACTCTGCCCGCGGCAAGGACG
>JABFXD010000303.1 GCA_013361925.1 Streptomyces sp.
GAGATCAGATCCCGGGCCTCGTCCGTGGGCAGTTGACGGTCCACCGGCTGCGGGGCGCGGTCGGGCATGGCGACGCTCTCCTCCCTGTCGGGCACTTCGGCGGATGTGCGCCCTGGGTGGGGGCGACTCCGCCGGGTCTTGCTGAGGGCTGTGCCGATGCTCGCACTCCCGGGTCTCGGAAGCTGCTGACCAGCGGCTCTGCGCTGTGAGTATGCCCGATCGGCGGCACCGAGTCACCAGTTAACGACCGCTTACTTCAGGAAACCTGGAGCGGGGCTCGAAGAGCGCGAAATTGGTCCGAACCATTGACGTACTGGTCTAGTCCTCCTACCGTGACGGACCACACGCCTTACCGCGTTCATGCCAATCGGCGCACGCTCCCCTCTCCCCCACGAGGAGACACCCGATGCACGACTCCCCCCGTCCCCGCACCCGGTTCCGGGCGCTCGTGTCGGCCGCCTGTTGCGCGGTCCTGGGCGCCGGACTGCTGGCCGGCGCGGGTACCGCGACCGCCGAGCCGGCCGCGCAGCCCACGGTGAAAGCCGGTTCGAAGGTCGTCGGCTACTTCACCGAATGGGGCACCTACGACCGCAAGTACTACGTCAAGAACATCGAGACCTCCGGCTCCGCGGCCAGGCTCACGCACATCAACTACGCCTTCGGCAACGTCACCGGCGGCAAGTGCGCGATGGGCGACGCCTACGCCGCCACCGACCGGACCTACACCGCCGCCGAGTCGGTGGACGGGGTCGCCGACACCTGGGACCAGCCGCTGCGCGGCAACTTCAACCAGCTGCGGGAGCTGAAGAAGAAGCACCCCGGCCTCAAGGTCCTGTGGTCCTTCGGCGGCTGGACCTGGTCGAGCGGCTTCGGCGAGGCCGCGAAGAACCCGGCCGCGTTCGCCCAGTCCTGCTACGACCTGGTCGAGAACTCCAAGTGGGCCGATGTCTTCGACGGCATCGACATCGACTGGGAGTACCCGAACGCCTGCGGCAACACCTGTGACACCAGCGGTCGTGAGGCGTTCAAGAACCTGATGGCGGCGCTGCGTTCGAAGTTCGGCGGCGGCAATCTGGTCACCGCCGCCATCACCGCCGACGCCACCTCGGGCGGCAAGATCGACGCGGCGAACTACGCGGGCGCGGCCCAGTACGTCGACTGGTACAACCCGATGACGTACGACTACTTCGGCGCCTGGGCCTCGACCGGGCCGACGGCACCGCACTCGCCGCTGAACTCCTACTCGGGCATCCCCACGGCGAACTACTACACCTCGGCGACCATCGCCAAGCTCAAGGGCCTCGGCGTCCCGGCCTCGAAGCTGCTGCTCGGCATCGGCTTCTACGGCCGCGGCTGGACCGGCGTCACCCAGGCGGCGCCCGGCGGCACGGCGACCGGCCCGGCGGCGGGGACCTACGAGCAGGGCATCGAGGACTACAAGGTGCTGAAGTCGAAGTGCCCGGCGTCCGGGACCGTGGCCGGCACCGCGTACGCCAAGTGCGGGAACAACTGGTGGAGTTACGACACGCCCGCGACCATCGGGACGAAGATGGCGTACAAGAACCAGCAGGGGCTCGGCGGCACGTTCTTCTGGGAGCTGAGCGGTGACACCACGGGCGGGGAGCTGATCAAGGCGATCAACTGACCGTGGAGTGAGCGTACTCGGGGTGGGGGCTGTGGCCTCCGCCCCGAGTGGCGTCGGGCCTCAGACGTCCCGGCGGGCCGGCTCCGGGGCCGGGTAGGACGGGTCCAGTTCCTCGATGGCGCGCAGGGCGCCGCCCAGCGTCCTCACGAGGAGCTCGCGCATGGTGTCGCGGGGCAGTTCGGGGCGGTCGATCCAGTCGAGGGTGGCGCCCTCGACGCTGCACACCCAGGCCAGCAGGCCCATGCGGGCCAGTGGGGCGATGTCGGTGCGGCCGTAGGCCCCCTCGGCTATGGTCGCGACGATCGCCTCGCGCACGCCGTCCCGGATGGCGTGCACCTCGGTGTCGAAGCCGACGCCGCCGCTGACGACCGTGCGGTAGGCGGCCTGGTTGTGCTCGGCGTAGCGCAGATAGCTGTCGATCGTGCGCTGGACCCGGTCCAGTTGGGGCAGTTGGAGACCGCTCGCCGCGAAGGTGACCAGGTCGGCGACGGAGTCCTGGATGATCGCCAGGTAGTAGCCGCGCTTGGACTGGAAGTAGTAGTAGATCAGCCCCTTGGCGACATGCGCCTGACGGGCGATGTCGTCCATGGAGAGCGCGTCGTACGAGGTGTCGGCGAACAACCGCCGCCCGATCGCGATGAGTTCGGCGCGGCGTGCGACCGAGCGCTCGGTGCCGCGCGCCCGTGGCCGGGCGGCTGCACGCTGATCACTGATATTCAATTTCGACCCTGGTCTCGGGCTGGTGGCGGGACTCCCGCAGTATGTCAGGTCAAGCGGGAGTCAGGTCACAGAAGGCCGAGCTGGGTCACGAGCATCGCGATCACCAGGACGAGCGCCCAGCCCGCGATGTGTTCGAGGACCTTCGGGCCGTCGTCCCGGGGGCCGCCGGTGCGGGTGCGGGTGGCTGTGGCTGCTGATGCGGTCATTCGTCCACCTTGCCACCGGCCGGGGCTTTTGCGGCCGAGAGCTTGGTCACAGGGCCCCGGCACGCACCGGGGCCCCGTATCGGTTCAGCGCACTCCCACCGCCGCGAGCGCCTTGCACTGCCGCGGGGTCGGGCGCGCGGGGAAGTACAGGTAGCAGACGCCGCCTGTGCCGGAGACCACCTTGCCGCTGGCGTTGTACCGCTTGGTGCGGAGCCAGATCTTCTCCCACTCGGCCCGCTTGTAGACGCGCCGCACCGCCTCGTCGCTGGGCGAGGCCGGGTCGTTGGCGATCACATCGCCCTCGGCGGTGAAGCCGATGACGGTCATCAGGTGCCCGGAGGTGCCGTATCCCGCGCCGGTGAGTTCCTCCTTGAGGAAGGACTGGGACGTTATGGCCGGGATGCCGGCCGCGATCAGCGTCTCCAGGTCGGTGAGCGAGCCGAGCCGGGTGACCACGCCCTGGAGGCCGTCGAAGGTGGCCGCGTAGGCGGCGTTGAACGGCCAGTTGCCGCAGCCGGCGTACTGGTAGTCGAACGTGTACCGGGCCGCGTGGCACACCTGTGGATCGGCGTACGTCGGATCGACCCAGGCCAGCTGCTCGGGAGTGAGCCGGCCGCCCCAGTACTCGATGATCATCTGCGAGGAGGTGGGGCTGCACCAGGCCTCGCCGCCGTTGTCGTACTCGGGGTACTGGCCCGCGTGGATCTCCTGCGAGTACCGCGGAACGCTCAGCTCCTGGGCGAGCCCCGGCGTGGAGGCGGGCACGGAGAACCGGTCGGGGATGTCGGACCCCATCGCGCCGAGCCGCCACACGGTGGGGGTCTTCTTCGTCCCCGGCTTGCGGTAGAGGGTCAGCCGCAGCCGGTACGAGGTGAGGCGCAGCCCGGTCGCCGGGTCGTCGATCGAGAAGGTGTCCGTCCAGATGCTGCTCTTGTCGTCGGTCTGGTCGTCCACCGAGGTCCGCCGGATGTCCTGGTCACCGGCCGCCCAGCGGCCCATCACGTACCAGGGGGTCGCCGTGCCGTCGGAGTACGTGCCCTTCAGCTCCACCTGGAGCCAGGTGCCGTCCGGCGTGTGCGCGTTCCAGGACGCGATGGCCTCCGTGGAGGGGACGGCCAGCTTGTGGACGGGGGAGGTCCAGGTCCCGTACTCCCAGGTGGCCGTCGTGCCGGTGTGCGGGTCGGTGTAGTCGACGGTGCCGGCCGCGGCGCCGATCACCAGCCCCGGACGGGCGCCCGCGACGGCGCGCGTACCCTTCGCGAGGCCGCCGCGCCAGTCGGCGTACGACGTCCAGAAACGGTTGTCGACCGGACGGGCGGGCGCCTGGGCGGGCCCCGCGACGTCGGTCGTGGCGTCAGCGGCGACGGCCGGGCCCGCACTGCCCGCCACCGCGGCGGCGACCGCGGCGGCCAGAACGGTTCTCCGGGACGGCTGTTCGGCTCTGCTCATGGGTGGAACGACCCCCAAGTGTGTCCGAGTTCGGGCAGATCCCCTGCACGTTTGTGCGCCCACTATGACCACACCCGACAGGCTCCTGCCAGCACTTCGCCCCATGCCACGCCCACGAATATTGGCCTCGACCACTGGCATGACCTGCGGGGGCTAAAGTGCACAGCGCTCA
>JABFXD010000624.1 GCA_013361925.1 Streptomyces sp.
TCGACCGGCTGCCGGGCGACGTACGCCGAGTCGGACCGCGCCTTCCACCGCGCGGTCCTCGCCCTCGCCGGCAACGAACAGCTCGTCCAGATCGCCGACGACCTCCACCGCCGCGCCCAGTGGCCCCTGACCGGCGGTCCGGCCGCCCGTGGCCGCGCCGAACTCGTCGCGGACGCGGCGGAACACACCGCGCTGCTGGACGCGTTGATCGCCGGGCAGCTGGACGTGGTGCGGGCGCTGGTGGGGGAGCACTTCGCGGGCGCGAGCTGAGCGGTCCCTGCGGGACTACGCCGTAGCCGCCCCCGCCGCAGGTGGCAGCGGTGTCAACTGCCGGGACAGCCACGTCGGTACGCCGCCCAGCAGGCGGAACAGCCGCCGCGCCTCCTCGCGCAGCCGTGACGCCTCCGGCTCCACCTCCGCGTCGGCCAGCGAGGCCAGCGCCGGGGCGGTGCCGACCAGGTAACCCAACTCCTCCCGGATCCGCAGCGATTCGCTGAACCCGTGCCGCGCCTCCGCCAACTCCCCTTCCCGCAGGGCGAGTCCGGCGAGATGGCGCCAGGTGAAGGAGAGGAGCAGCGGATCGGCGTGGGCCACCGCTCCCGCGTGCGCCCGCCGGTACGCCGCCCGCGCGGCCTGCGGCGAGCGGGTGAGGTTCTCGGCGAGCAGTCCGCGCCGGAAGTCCAGCAGGGCCCGCCCCGGCGCCCCCGGCGCGATCAGCGCCGCCGCCCGCCCGAGCGCGGCCCGCGCCTCGTCCGCCCGGTCGCGGACCTGGTGCAGGGTGGCCGCGTACGCAAGTTGCCCTCTTTCACAAGCGGCGGCGCCCCGCTCGTCGTCGGTGTGGGCCAGCGCCTCGGCCGTGCGCAGCGCGTCCTCGGCCTCCTCCCAGCCCTGCTCGGTGTAGAGACACCGTTCGACCAGCAGCGCGGCGCGCTGCAACGCCGCGTCCGCGCCCACCGGTTGGAGCAGGGCTGCCGCGTCGGCCCAGCAGGCGCGTGAGCGCAGCCGCCATACCGCGGTCTGGAGTGGATCGTCAGGGGTCGTTCCGTTACCAGACATGGCGGTATACGCCACCTCGCCCTCCCCGGCACACCATTGAGCTGTTGAGTGGTGGCCGCATCTCAGCACGAATTCCGTGGCCCGGCCAAGGGGGTGGGTGAAGGATTTCACAAAGTCGTGGGATCCCCGGCGGCGCCGGATGTCAGCTCATCCTCAACGCCAGGAAGAAATCCAGCTTGTCCTCCAGCCGGGAAAGGTCACGACTCGTCAACTGCTCGATTCGCCCCACCCGGTAGCGCAGTGTGTTGACGTGCAGGTGGAGCCGGGTCGCGCAGCGGGTCCAGGAGCCGTCGCAGTCGAGGAACGCCTCCAGCGTCGGGATCAGCTCCGCGCGGTGCCGGCGGTCGTAGTCGCGCAGGGGGTCCAGGAGCCGGGCGGTGAACGCCCGGCGGACGTCGTCCGGGACGAAGGGCAGCAGCAGGACGTGCGAGGCCAGCTCCTGATGGCCCGCCGCGCACACCCGGCCGGGCCGGGCCGCCGCCACCCGGCGGGCGTGCCGGGCCTCCTCCAGCGCGCCGCGCAGCCCCTCCGCCGAGTGCACGGCCGCGCTGACGCCCAGCGTGATGCGGCCGTCGTCGTCGAGACCGGCGGCGAGCGGGTCCCGTACGGACTCCAGCAGGACGTCGGCGAGGATGCCCGTCTCGGAGCCGTCGTGCTCGGTCGACACCGCGGGCAGCGGGACCAGCGCGATGGCCTCGTCGCCGGTGTGGGCGACCGCGATCCGGTCGGACGGCTCGGTGCCGCCGGCCAGCGGGTCGACGAGGATCTCCTCCAGCAGCGACTGGGCGACCGCGCCGCCCTCGATGTCCCCGCCGTCCCACTCCACGCGGGCCACGACGACCTGCCAGTGCGGCGCCGCCCCCAGACCGGGCAGCAGGACCGGCGCGGCGACCCGCAGACGCGCGGCGATCTCGGCGGGCGCGGCGCCCGTCTGGACCAGCTCCAGGATCTCCTGGGCCAGCCGCCGCCGCACCGTGCGGGCCGCGTCTCTGCGGTCCCGCTCGACCGCGATCAGCTGGGTGACGCCCTGGAGCAGGTCGAGCCGCTCCTCCGGCCAGTCCCCGGCGTCCGCCTCGACGGCCAGCAGCCAGTCCGACAGCACCGTCTCGCGCACGTCCCGCGAGGCCTGCGGGGAGCGTCCGCTGCTGCGGACCGGGAACAGCGAGTACGTCGTCGAACCGAGCGTCAGCCGGTGCGGCCCGCGCCGGCCCGTGCGGACGGCCGCCAGATGCTCCGCCGCGAGCTTCGCGCAGATGTCGGCGGGCAGCGTCGGGCCCGAGGTCTTCGAGCCCGCGATCAGACGCCCGGTCGGCGACAGCACCCAGGCCCGCAGATCCAGGTCGGAGCCGAGCAGGTCCAGGACGACGTCCGGGCCGCCGCCCGCCGGACCCGAGGTCATCATCCGGCGGTGCCGGTCCACCACGGCCGCCAGATCCCCGGCCCGCTCGCCGCTGACCTGCCGTACGACATGCTCGGTGATCGTCGCGAACGCCACCGACTCGTGCACCGCGAACAGCGGCAGCCGGTTGCGCGTACAGGCCAGCACCAAATCGTCCGGCACATCGCCCAGCTCGGCCTCGCCCGCCGCCAGTGCCGCCACCCCGGCCTGTACCAGGATCCGCACGAACGCGTCGGAGTCGGCTGCGTCCCTTCGCCACGCCAGGCCCGTGAGCACCAGCTCGCCGCCCGACAGATAGCGGCTCGGATCCCGCAGGTCCGTGGTCATCACACCGCGCACGGTGCGGTCCAGCTCGTCCTCGCCGCCGAGCAGCCGCAGGCCCAGCGCGTCGGTGTCCAGCAGTGCGCGCAGCCGCATTCTCGTCGCCGCCGATCTTTGTCTCGAAATCTACGATGAACTGTGAGGCCCCTGTGCGGGAGGCGCCGGTCCGAAGGGGCCGGTGTGCTCCGCGCACCGCCCCTCGGGCTGTGTCCCAGGTCACGCCCGGTGTGTCGCGCGTTTCCACAGGAAAACATGGAGGTTACTGAGGACCTCCGTTCATACGAATCTACAAGATGCCCGCCCCGACCAGCCAACTCCTTCAGAGTTTCCGTGACTGACCCCGTCGGAGCACGTCGCTGTGTACTGGCCCCACTCCGCGTGAACAACACATGAACGAGCCGGGCCCGCCGCACACGATCTGGCTCGATCCGTACCACCCACGAGACGCAGAAGAGAGCCGGTCATGGACTTCCTTCGCCCCGCCAGCTGGGAGGAGGCGCTCGCCGCCAAGGCCGAGCACCCCACCGCTGTGCCCATTGCGGGCGGCACCGATGTGATGGTCGAGATCAACTTCGACCACCGGCGGCCCGAGTACCTGCTCGACCTGAACCGGGTCACCGACCTCACCGAGTGGGAGGTCGGCCAGGACTCGGTGCGGCTCGGCGCCTCCGTCCCGTACACCAGGATCATGGAGAACCTCCGTGCCGAGCTGCCGGGCCTCGCCCTGGCCTCGCACACGGTGGCCTCCCCGCAGATCCGCAACCGCGGCGGCGTCGGCGGCAACCTCGGCACCGCCTCCCCGGCCGGTGACGCCCACCCCGCGCTCCTCGCCGCCGGCGCCGAGGTGGAGGTCGAGTCGGTGCGCGGCTCGCGCCTGATCCCGATCGACGCGTTCTACACCGGAGTGAAGCGCAACGCGCTCGCGCCCGACGAGCTGATCCGCGCGGTCCACATCAAGAAGGCCGACGGCCCGCAGCAGTACTCGAAGGTCGGCACCCGCAACGCGATGGTCATCGCGGTCTGCGCCTTCGGTCTGGCCCTGCACCCCGAGACCCGCACGGTCCGCACCGGCATCGGTTCGGCGGCCCCCACCCCCGTTCGGGCGAAGGCCGCGGAGGAGTTCCTGAACGCGGCGCTCGAAGAGGGCGGCTTCTGGGACAACGGAAAGATCATCACCCCGTCGGTCGCCAAGCAGTTCGCGGACCTGTGCTCCGCCGCCTGCAACCCGATCGACGACGTCCGGGGCACGGCGAGCTACCGCCGCCACGCGGTCGGCATCATGGCCCGCCGCACGCTGACCTGGACCTGGGAGTCGTACCGCGGCACCGCCGCTCGCACGGAGGGAGTCGCGTAATGCGCGTCAATTTCACGGTCAACGGCCGTCCGCAGGAGGCCGACGACGTCTGGGAGGGCGAG
>JABFXD010000062.1 GCA_013361925.1 Streptomyces sp.
AGCAACCGCAGATGCCCCTCGAACACCTCCGGTGAGCGCCACTCCACCCCGCTCAGCTCGGAGACGGCGAAACTCTGGTCGCCCGCCTTCCACTTCGCCGACGACGCCCCCGTCCAGAACCACCGGAAGAACACGGTCTTCCCGTCGAAGGACGCCTTCCCGTCGTACGCCTTGAAGGACAACGGCACCTCGGGCGCCGGCACCAGAAAACGATCCGCGGGTCCGTCGTCCGCCGGCAGCGACGCCCGCAGCTCGTCGGCGTAGTACTCGGCGAGTACGGCACGCTCGGCCGGCAGCACCAGCCGGTACGGGTCGCAGCCTTCCTTCAGCTGCCCGGCCGCCGCCTCCATCAGGGGGTCGGCACCGGCGCGGGGCTCGGCGCGCAGGACGACCGTGCCGCGTTTGCCGGGGGTCAGGGTCACCCCGGACAGGGCCCGCAGGGGAATCCGGCGCTCACCCAGGGACTGGAAGAGCTTGGGTGTTCGAATACCTCGTTCGTAGCGGATGCGCACAGAGTCGGACTCGAACTCCCAGGCGGCATGAAATCCGGCCAGTACGTCACCCATGCGGCTCATCGTATGCGGCACGAGCTCCTCCGTCGCCTCCCTGCGCAGACCGCAATTCCTGCGCCTCTACGCGCGTCCGTCCGTCGTGGTGCCGGACAAACCCGCCCGGCACGCCTTGTCCGCGTCGGCACAGTGGACCGACCGGTATGCGCCGACGCCGATGTCGGCGAAGTTCAGCAGGCTCTCGGTACCCGGCTCGAAATAGCCGCTGTGCCCCTTCGCGTCCGCCGCCGACAGCACCCGGGCCCCGAACGCGGAGGACACCGGGTCGGCGCCGTGGCCGAGCCCGCCGAGTTCCAGGTACGGCACGTCCTGGATCCAGTCGTCCGCGTCCCGCATCGCCCACACCTGCGCCGAGGTGTGCAGATGGGACGCCTTCTCGACCCGCATCCCGGGACTGCCGGCCACCGCTATGTCGGCGACCCGGCCGGGCAGTTCACGTGCGGCGACCCCGCAGACCACCGAGCCGTAGCTGTGGCAGAACAGGGAGACGGGCGCGCTGCCGGGCAGCGCCCGCACCAGCGCGTTCAGCCGGATCGCACCCTCCGCCGCGCGGACGCCGGTGGCCGAGTCGAGGCCGAGTCCGCCGGGCGCGGTGTAGTCGGCCCAGGCGATCACGGCCGTACGGGTCGAGGGGCTCGCCGCCTTCTCGGCCGCGTACAGGGACTTGGCCATGCCGACCGGGGCCGAGTACTTGCGGTAGGTGCGCTGGAAGGTGAGCAGGTCGGTGTCGACGCCGGGGACGACGACCGAGATCCGCTCCGCCTTGCTGAGGCTGCCGAAGACCTCGGCGACCCGGCCCGAACCCTCCGGGTCGAAGGCGAGGATATGCCGCTTGCCGCTCATCAACGCCTCGTAGCGGTGCATACGACGGCCGGCTTCCTGCTGCCCGTCGGGCGAGAGGCGGGGGTCGTGCATGCGTTTGCGCTCGGTCTTGCGGGCCTTGTCCAGCGCGATCCGGTTGGCGCGGTAGCGCAGCTCGACGGGGGCGCCGTTCATGTTGCCGACCGCGAGTGAGTAGCGGTGGGCGAGCGTGGCGCGCTGGGGAGCGGTGAGCGAGGCGAAGAACGCGGCGAGCCGGACGGGGGAGGCGTCCGGGTCGGGGAGGTCGTGTCCCGCTATCCGGCCGTGGTCCCAGGCGCTGAGCGAGGCCTGGAGCGGGGTGGTGGCCCGGTGGCCCTTGAGCGCGGTCCAGCCGGTGGTCGCCAGCATGACGAACACCACGGCCAGCGCGAGCAGTGCGCGCCAGACGTTGAGTTGGGGAGAGGTGTCGAAGGAAGTCACTGAAAGGACACACTAGGAGAACGAGAGGGTCTCGCGTTAACCGAGTGACGGGGATCACGTTTCGGCCGGGGTGACGATGACCTCAGTGGGTTCGCCAGTCGCCTGTGAGTGCCGGGCCCACTTGTTCGAGATACGACGCCGTCAGGGCCCGCATCGCGTCCAGGCCGAAGTCGGCGCCCGTGCTCCACCGGCGCTCGGTCACCCGCATCACCCCGCTGAAGACGGCCACCACGAGCCGTGGTCTGAGGTCCGCTTCCACATCGAGCCCCTCGCGCTCGGCGATCACCCGCGCGAGCGTCTCCTCGACCTCCATGGACCGCCGCAGATGGGCCGCGAGCAGCACCGGCGTCGATTCGACGACCTGGTACATCCGCAGGTACAGCTCCACCGGTACGACGGACTCGATGGTGTCGTTGAGCGAGTCCCAGCCCTCCACGACCGCCTGCCGCAGGGCCTCCATCGGCGCCTCGTGCGGCGGCCGGTCGCGCACCGCCTCGACGAAGTGCGCCACCGCCAGCTCCACCACGGCGAGGGCGGCCTCCTCCTTGTTGGCGAAGTACCGGAAGAAGGTGCGCTGGGAGACATCGACGGCGCCGACGATGTCGTCGACGGTCGTCTGCTCGTACCCGCGCGTGGTGAACAGTTCGAGGGCGGCCCGCAGCAGGGCCTCACGAGTGCGCTGCTTCTTGCGTTCGCGCAGGTTTTCCATGCTGTGTCAGTTACCGACTTGTGAATTGCTTTGTCAATTGTCAGTGGCTGTCACTAGCCTCGGAGCATGACTAGTCAGACCACGCTCGACAAGACGGGGCCGGGGGACGACGCGACGTCCGCCCCGTCCGCGTCACCGGCCTCGGGGCTGCGCGGCCACCCCTGGTTCACGCTCATAACCGTGGCGGTCGGCGTCATGATGGTCGCCCTCGACGGCACCATCGTCGCCATCGCCAACCCGGCCATCCAGAAGGACCTCGGCGCCACCTTCGCGCAGGTCCAGTGGATCACCAACGGGTACTTCCTCGCCCTCGCGGTCTCCCTGATCACCGCGGGCAAGCTCGGTGACCGCTTCGGCCACCGGCAGACCTTCCTGATCGGGGTCGTCGGCTTCGCCGCCGCGTCCGGTGCGATCGGGCTCTCCAGCAGCATCGCCGCGGTCGTTACCTTCCGCGTCCTCCAGGGCCTGTTCGGCGCGCTGCTGATGCCGGCCGCGCTGGGTCTGCTGCGCGCCACCTTCCCGGCCGAGAAGCTCAACATGGCCATCGGTATCTGGGGCATGGTCATCGGTGCCTCCACCGCGGGCGGCCCGATCCTCGGCGGTGTGCTCGTCGAGCACGTCAACTGGCAGTCGGTGTTCTTCATCAACGTCCCGGTCGGCCTCCTCGCCCTCGTGCTCGGCGTGCTGATCCTGCTCGACCACCGGGCCGAGAACGCCCCGCGCTCCTTCGACCTGCTCGGCATCGGCCTGCTGTCGGGCGCGATGTTCTGCCTGGTCTGGGCGCTCATCAAGGCCCCGGAGTGGGGCTGGGGCGACGGTAAGACGTGGGCGTTCATCGCCGCGTCGGTGCTGGGCTTCGCGCTCTTCGCCTTCTGGGAGACGAAGGTCGGCGAGCCCCTGATCCCCCTGGGCCTCTTCCGCTCGGTCGCCCTCTCCGCGGGCGTGGTCCTGATGGTCCTGATGGCCATCGCCTTCATGGGCGGCCTGTTCTTCGTGACGTTCTACCTCCAGAACGTCCACGGCATGAGCCCGATCGACGCGGGCCTGCACCTCCTCCCGCTCACCGGCATGATGATCGTCGGCTCCCCGCTCGCGGGCGTGCTGATCACCAAGCTCGGCCCGCGCGTCCCGCTGGCCGGCGGCATGGCGGCCACCGCGATCGCGATGTACGGCATGTCGACCCTGGAGACCGACACCGGCAGCGGAGTGATGTCCCTCTGGTTCGGCCTGCTCGGCCTCGGCCTCGCCCCGGTCATGGTCGGCGCGACCGAGGTCATCGTCGGCAACGCGCCCATGGAGCTGTCCGGGGTGGCCGGTGGTCTCCAGCAGGCGGCGATGCAGATCGGCGGCAGCCTCGGCACCGCCGTGCTCGGTGCCGTGATGGCGTCCAAGGTCGACAGCGACCTGGCCGGCAACTGGAAGGCGGCGGGGCTGCCCGACCTCACCCCGGCCGACCAGGCGAAGGCCTCCGAGGCGGTCCAGGTGGGCGTACCGCCGATCGCCAAGGGCACGCCGGAGGCGATCGCCGCGAAGATCACCGACGTCGCGCACGACACCTTCATCTCCGGCATGAGCCTGGCGTCGCTGGTCGCCGCCGGGGTGGCCGCCGCCGCGATCTTCGTCGCGCTGCT
>JABFXD010000878.1 GCA_013361925.1 Streptomyces sp.
GAAGCCGCCGAGGCCCATGCCCTGGGTGACGGGCCGGCCGTCGCAGCTGAGCCGCGGGCCGCCGTCGGCGGGGTCGCGCAGGGTGGCTTCGGGATGCCGGCACTGGTACGTGCGACCGGCCGCGCAGGCCGCGCAGGCACCGCACCACTGCACCAGGCAACCCACCACATGGTCACCGGCCTTGAAGGTGCCGGCCCGTGGGCCCGCCGCCACGACCTCCCCCGCGATCTCGTGCCCGAGGACCATGGGCAGAGGCAGGCGTCCCGGGTTGTGCGTGGCGAGGGTCAGGTCGGTGTGGCAGAGCCCGACGGCCCGTACCGCCACGAGGAGCTCGCGACCGACGGGGTCGGCGATCTCGATGTCCTTGAGGACGAAGCCCTCCCCGGCGTTCTCCACCAATGCGGCTTTCACGAGCGGACTCCTTGTGCGGCGGACCGTCCTGGCACGGCCGGGGTCAGACGCGGTCGAGGACGAAGTAGAAGAAGGGGCCGTGCTCGGCGAAGCCCTTGCCGTTCATGATTCCCATCAGGGTGTCGTCGCCGACCTGTTTGAAGTGGTCGAAGACCGGCTGGCCGTCGTAGACCATCGTGGCCGTCGACTCGCCACGGAACTCGACCATCCACAAGCTGGCCTCGCCCTTGCCGAGTTCGGTGTCGGAGTACAGCTCCCCATCCGCGCCCCGCATGATCAGCGGCTTGGCGTCATGGGCGGCGAGGAACGTCTTGCCGTACCAACCGGAGCGCGCCAGCTTCCCGTTGAGCGGGTGGCCGGTGTCGAATTCGCTGCCCCGCCAGCGGCCGAGGACCGCTTCGACGCGCACGGTCGGCAACGCGGCCCAGACGGCGTCGAGTTCCTTGTCCGAGACGGTGGTCCCCTTCTCCCGCAGGACGGCGAACCGGGTGCGTGCTTCCTCGATGTCCATACCTCTCCCGACCTCGCTGTGAGAAACAAACATCCACATCATGTCTCACTGTTTCCCAGGAGGGTAGAGTCTGACGCCGACGCCTCACATCTTCTCGGCGTCGGTGATACCGCGACCCTCCTCTGCCACGTGCCGCACGAGGGCGAGGGCGGAGGTCCTCGTCCACCGTGTGGTGATCTCGTCGGTGGGGTCGAGCACGCCGACGGGGGTCGCGCAGGGGTGGACGGCCTTTCACGCAGGAGCTCTACGAGCCGGTCCGCGTCGCCGGACAGGTGGCGCTCTGCCCCGACTCCCACGCGGGTCCGCCCCTGTCCGCCGCCACCAGGGAGCTGCTGACCGGCACGGCGGTGCATCTGGTCGAAGCGGTCCTCCCTGAACTTATCGATCGCTCAGTGAAGTCCCTTTAGTGTGCGCCCGGCGATGGCGGATGCTGAATCTGGTCAGCCCAAAAGCCAACAGAAAGGCCGTGGTTGAAGGTGTTGACGGCCCGATCAGAGCGCCCTACTTTCTTAGCGCTCGCTAAGTCATCCTCTGTCTGTGGTACTCCCGTTGAGGAGAAGTCATGCGCAGGACCAGTTGGGTACTGACCGGATCGGCCGTCGTTCTGATGGCGGCTTCCGCCGTCACCCGGTTCACCGTCTACCCCGCGCTGCACCAGGTGCCGGCCGACGCCAAGAGCACGTTCCGCTACGAAGGCACCGCCACGCTCCTCAACGCCGAGGCGCTCCAGGCGGGCGACCTGAGCAAGGCCTTCCTGACCGGTGTGCCGGTCACCCTCGACCGTCGGATCGAGGTGAAGGACACACACGGCCGGACGGCCGTCGTCGCCGACGACGCCGTGCTGCGTGGCCCCGGCGGTACGAAGCTGAGCACCTCCGCACATCTGTGGGCGCTGGACCGGCGGGACCTCACCGAGCGGACGGCACCTTCGGGGTCCGGGGCCGAGCCGCACGAGGGACTCGTCATCTCCTGGCCGCTGGAACCGGAGAAGCGGGACTACCGCTTCTGGGACACCGGCACGAAGAAGGCGTTCCCGGCGAAGTACGAGGGCACGCAGTCCGTCGACGGCCGCGAGGCGTATGTCTACACCATCACCTCCGACGGTCCCCTCGCGGAGACCGCCACCCTGAAGTCCCTGCCGTCCGCCCTGCCGCGTGCCGCGGTGATGGGCCTGGTCTCCGCGCTGCCCGAGCAACAACGCCCCGACGAAAAGGAGTTGGCGGACCTGCCGAAGTCGGTGCCGCTGACCTACACCACCGCGACCGAGCGGCGGGGCTGGGTCGACGCGGAGACCGGTCTGTCCCTGAACGGCTCTCTGCACCAGAAGGTCCTCGCGCGGACGCAGGGGGCCGAGGGGGCGGTGACGCTCTTCCCCGTGAGCGACGTCGACGTCCGGGGCAGCCAGGCCTCGGTGCAGCACCAGAGCGACGACGCGGAGACGACCGCACGGCTGCTGTGGCTGCTCGGCACGGCCGGTCCGCTCGCCCTGCTGGCGCTCGCCCTGCTCCTCCTGGCCCTGGCCCTGTGGCTGGCGCGTCGCCGGTCCCGTGCGGTCACCGATGAGGAGGAGACCGACAAGGAAGTCACCTCCGCGGCGCTGTGAGCGCCAGGGGTCACGAGCTCGGGTGACGGGAGCGAAGACGCCGGTCGGCGGGGCCTGCGACGGATGTCTCGGGAGCCAGGGCCGAGTGTGATTGACTGCTCGGCATGGCCCCGTTCCCGCTTCCGCCCGTTCGGCTGTGACCGCCGAGCCGACCGCGGCCGTGCGGCCCCGCAACCGCAGACAGCTCATCGTCGAGGCGGCCGGCCGGGTCTTCAGCGAACGCGGCTACCACTGGGCCTCCATGGAAGAGATCGCCGCCCGCGTGGGCATCACCGCCGCGGCCCTGTACCGGCACTTCCCCAACAAGTACGCGCTGTTCGCCGAATGCGCCGAGATCATGGCGGACCGTCTGGTCGCCGCGGTCGACGAGGTACCGTCCGAAGCCCCCCTGGCGGACCTGCTGGCCGCCCTGAGCCGGGTCACCGTCGCGTACCGCGCGTCCGGCGGGGTGTACCGATGGGAGGCCCGCTACCTCCACCGCGAGGACCGGCGCCATCTGCGGGCGAAGTTCGGACACGTCGTCGCGCGCGTGGAGGAGGCCGTACGACGCGAGCGCCCGATGCCCATGGCACACCTGCGGGCCGTGGCGGCCCTCGGGGCGATCGGGTCCATCACCATGCATCACACCTCGATCGCCGCGCGCCGCGCCGAGGAACTGCTGTCGGCGTCCGCGACACGGGTGGCCGCGACCGACCCCACACTCGCTCCACGGGGTGCCGTCCGTCCCGTCGAACTGCCCGCCCAGCCGGTGCCGCGCACCCGGCGGGCGCAGATCCTGGCGGCCGCGATCCCGCTGTTCGCCCGGGACGGGTTCGCCAGCGTCACCAACGGACAGATCGCGGAGGCCGTGGGCCTGGCTCCCTCCGCGCTGTACCGGCACTACCCCGGCAAGGTCGACATCCTGGCGGCGGCCTGTCTGCAGGCGGCGGGCCTGGTGACGCAGGGCGTGGACAGAGGGCTGCGCGACGTGTCCGATCCGTACGAGGCCGTCGTCGCACTGGCGGCGACACATGTGGCCTACTGCTTCGAACACACGGCGCTGAACAGCGTCGCCGAAGCCGAGGTGGCCGGTCTGCCCGACGATCTGCGGCGGCCCGTCGTGCTCGCGCAGCGGGAGTACATCGCCGTCTGGGAACAACAACTGCGCCTTGCCCGGCCGGAGTTGGATCCGCGCCAGGCGCGGGCGCTGGTGCACGTGGGGTTCGGGGTGGTCGTCGAGGCCGGCCGTGGACTGCGCTGGCAGGACACGCAGCACCATCGTGACACCGTCACGGCTCTTGTCGTGGGCGCCCTGGGCCTGTGAAGGGACGACTCGTCGCGACCGGGGCAGGAGAGCGGGACGGCGTGACGCCGGTCCGACCGCCCGCCCCGGCAGGGTTCAGGCGCCGGGCCGGTTCCCCGTGGGGATCGTGATGAGGGTGGCGGTCGGGGAGGTGCCCTTGTTGAGGAACAGCATGGCAAGGGCGCGTATGAACTGGTCCACCACATAGAAGGTGCCCGGCATGACCGGCGAGAGCCCTTCGCGGAACAGGATGTACGCGGGCCACGCCGTGCGCACCAGCGCCGCCGCGGCGTAGTCGCGCTTCAGGCCCAGCCAGTCGCCGACGTCGTCGCTGAGGACGTACCGCACGAACTCGTTCAGGAACCCGCGCGTGACGCCG
>JABFXD010000982.1 GCA_013361925.1 Streptomyces sp.
AGCGCCGACTTCACCGCATCAGCAAGCCGCCCAGCCACAGACCGAGCCTGATCAATATCCGCGGCCTCGACCATCACCCGAACCAACGGCTCGGTCCCGGAAGGCCGCAGCAACACCCGCCCGGTCTCCCCGAGTTCCCGCTCAGCCTCAGAAACGGCGGCGGCAAGCTCCGCGGAACTCCCCACCCGAGTCCGGTCCACGTCCGGCACATTGATCAGCACCTGAGGCAACCGCTCCATCACAGCGGCCAGTTCCCGAAGCGACCGCCCGGTCTCCGCGACGCGCGCCGCCAGCAGCAGCCCGGTGAGCGTCCCGTCCCCGGTGGTGGCGTGATCCAGAATAATGACGTGCCCGGACTGCTCACCCCCGAGCGCGTACCCGTGCTCCTTCATCGACTCCAGCACATACCGGTCCCCCACAGCCGTCTGCACCAGCGTCAGCCCCTCCCGCTCAAGCGCCAGCTTGAACCCGAGGTTGGACATGACCGTCGCGACAACGGTGTCGGCCCGCAGCACGGACCGCTCCCGCATGGCCAGCGCCAGCACGGCCATGATCTGGTCGCCGTCGACTTCGTCACCGGTGTGGTCGACGGCGAGGCACCGGTCCGCGTCCCCGTCGTGCGCGATACCGAAGTCCGCACCGTGCTCCACGACCGCGGCCTTCAGCAGCCCGAGGTGCGTGGACCCGCACCCGTCGTTGATGTTGAGCCCGTCCGGGTCGGCCCCGATCGTGATGATCTCGGCACCGGCCCGGGAGAACGCCTCCGGCGACACCCGCGCGGCAGCGCCGTGCGCCTCGTCGAGGACGATCTTCAGCCCGTCGAGCCGGTTCGGCAGCACACCGATCAGATGGGCGACGTACTGGTCGAAGCCCTCCAGGTACTCCCGCACCCGCCCGACACCCGAGCCGGTCGGCCGCTCCCAGGGCTCGCCGTGCCGGTGGGACTCGTAGACGGACTCGATCCGGTCCTCCAGCTCGTCGTCGAGCTTGTGACCGCCGCGGGCGAGGAACTTGACGCCGTTGTCGGGCATCGCGTTGTGGCTGGCGGAGAGCATGACGCCGAGGTCGGCGCCGAGAACGCCGGTGAGGTACGCCACGGCCGGGGTCGGCAGCACACCGACCTTCAGGACGTCGACGCCGGCGCTCGCCAGGCCCGCCACCACGGCGGCCTCCAGGAACTCCCCGGACGCACGCGGGTCCCGTCCGACCACCGCCGTCGGCCGGTGGCCCTCGAAAGTACCCGCCTCGGCCAGCACGTGGGCCGCCGCGACGGACAGACCGAGCGCCATCTCGGCGGTCAGGTCCGCGTTGGCGACGCCGCGCACGCCGTCCGTGCCGAAGAGTCGTCCCACTTGTCCTCCTGATGAAGCGTCACTTTCGAGGTCACCTTCGGAGATCACCCAGGATCACCCGATCACACAAGCCTTTGAGCGTCTTGTGCCGTTATACGCCCAAGGCTGTGATAAACGAACGCCCCGGCGGCACTGTGGCGTGCCGCCGGGGCGTTCGGACGTACTGCTGAAGTGCGAGTACGGGCTGCAGGCAGCGAAGCTTAACGCTTGCTGTACTGCGGAGCCTTACGGGCCTTCTTCAGACCGGCCTTCTTGCGCTCGACCGCACGGTCGTCGCGGCGGAGGAAGCCGGCCTTCTTGAGGGCGCCACGGTTGTTGTCGACGTCGGCCTCGTTCAGCGCACGGGCGACACCGAGACGGAGCGCACCGGCCTGACCGGAGACACCGCCACCCGCGATGCGGGCGATGACGTCGTAGCGGCCCTCGAGCTCGAGCACCTTGAAGGGCTCGTTGACTTCCTGCTGGTGCACCTTGTTCGGGAAGTAGTCCTCGAGGGTGCGACCGTTGATCTTCCACTTGCCGGTGCCCGGGACGATCCGGACGCGGGCGATGGCGTTCTTGCGACGGCCCAGGCCGGCGGCCGGCTGCGGGTCGCCGAAGCGGCCGGCGAGGGACTCCGAGGTGTACTCGCCCTCGACGGGGACCTCGGACTCGGTGGTGTAGCTGTCGATGTCGACGAGCTCGGTCTCGGTCTCTTCGACCGGCTGCTCAGCGGTGGTCTCGGCCACGATGCTCCTCAGATTCTTTTCTGTTTAGGGGGTGGCCGGAACTACTGCGCGACCTGGGTGATCTCGAACGGCACCGGCTGCTGGGCAGCGTGCGGGTGCTGGTCGCCCGAGTAGACCTTCAGCTTCGAGAGCATCTGACGGCCCAGGGAGTTCTTGGGGATCATGCCCTTGATGGCCTTCTCGACGGCCTTCTCCGGGTTGTCACGGAGCAGGTCGTCGTAGCGGACGGAACGCAGACCACCCGGGTAGCCGGAGTGGCGGTACGCCAGCTTCTGGGTCCGCTTGTTGCCGGACAGGTGCACCTTGTCGGCGTTGATGATGATGACGAAGTCGCCCATGTCCATGTGCGGGGCATAGGTCGGCTTGTGCTTGCCACGGAGGAGGTTCGCGGCGGTGGTGGCCAGACGGCCCAGGACGACGTCCTGAGCGTCAATGACGTGCCACTGGCGAGTCACATCGCCGGGCTTAGGGCTGTACGTACGCACTTCTCAGCCTTCTTCTTCAGGGATGGGTGCTGACACAGGCATCCTTGAAGCGATCGTGCAGCTGGGGACGACAGAAGCCGGGAACACTGCCCGTATGCCGCCCACTGGTAACTGCTCCAGGGAACCTACGCACTGGCTTCTGGCGTCAGAACGACCAAGCCAATACGCATAACAAACCGCAAGGGTACTAGCGCTACCCCGGACGGGTCAAAACGAGCGGGCCCGACGGCCCCACGCGTCCCCCCTCTATGATGCGCCCCATGAGCTTTGGGCAGCAGGGGGGACCCCAGTCCCAGTGGGATCCCTGGAAACCGAATTCCCAGCAGCCGTGGAACGGCGCCGACGACGGTCGGACCCCGGACTGGGCGGCGCTCGCGGAGGCGTCGGAGACCCGTAACAAGCGGCGCAAGCTGCTGTTCATCGTCGGCGGCGCCCTCGCCACCGCGGCGATAGGCACCGCCGTCGCCATGGCCGTGGTCTCGGCCAACGGCGGCGACGAGGCGTCCACCACGTCCTCGCTGCCCGCGACGGCCGACATACCGAGCCAGTCCGCGACCGACCCGTCCTTCGCGCCGACCAGCGCCCCGCCGCCGCTGGACCCGAAGGACTTCGTCTCCAGCAAGAACAAGGACACGGCGCCGCTGAGCGCGGAGATCCTCTTCCCCGGCACCCAGCTGACCATGGGCGAGACGGTCTACAAGAAGGGCGCCACGGCCGACACCAAGAAGTGCGCCTCGGCCGCCAACGCCAACGGCACCCTCGGCAAGATCCTCACCGCCAACGGCTGCACCCGCGTGATGCGGGTCTCGTACATGAAGGACGGCGTCGCGGTGACGGTCGGCGTGGCCGTCTTCGACACCGAGGCCCAGGCGAAGAAGGCCAAGGGCCAGGCCGACAACAAGAGCGTCATCGCCTCGCTGTCCGGCGACGGCGTGAAGGCCTTCTGCAACGCCGCGGTGTGCCGTACGACGACCAATTCCTACGGCCGCTACGCCTACTTCACCACCGCAGGTTTCCTCAACGGCAAGAACGTCACGGAGAAGAGCACCAAGGTCGAGTCGATCGGCAACGACCTGGCCGAGTTCGCCTTCCGCCAGATCCGCCGCCGCGGCCAGGCCCAGGCGTCGGCGGCAGCGGCCGGGTGACACCCGCCGAAACCGTGTGAGACCCTCCACAGTCGTCGATCATCAGCCGTTGATCAGCGCGACCGTGGGGGGTCTCTTGGCTTCGTCCGGCCAACGCCCTCCGGAAGGGGGCCACGGCATGCACATGCGAGGCCGGGTACGGCTGATAGGGGCGGGCGCGGCGGCAGCGGTCCTGGGGCCGCTCGCCCTGTGGTCGGTCTGGGACAAGGACGAGGACAAGGACGAGGACGAGACTCCCCGGCTCGTCCCCACCGACCTGCGCGACCGCGACCCGGACGCCACCCCGGCCGCCCGCCGGGTCCACACGTTCCTGGCCGGCCTGGAGAACGACGCCCGTCGCGGCCGCCCCTCCCGCACGCTCATCGGCCAGCACGTGGAGCTGCACAACGAGCGGTACAACCCGAAGTACGGCGATTACCGGGGGACCAAGCAGCCGGGCTACTACTACAAGAAGGCCCAGGACATCACGGGGCG
>JABFXD010000295.1 GCA_013361925.1 Streptomyces sp.
GTGGTGCGTCCGATCGCGCCGAAGTTCATGGCGCCGAGCGCCAGGGTGCTGACCTGCACACCGGTGCGGCCCAAGGTGCGGTACTGCATGAGCGTTCCTTCCGACGGAGAAACGGAACCATGTTCCGGATCTGGCATGACGAAACGATACGGAACGATGTTCCGTTTCTGCAAGCGGCCGCCTCCCCATGTCGTACCGTTGGTCCGTGAACGACCCCGACGCCCCCGCCCCGCCCCGGCGGAAAGACGCCCGGCGCAACCAGGAGACGCTCCTCGACGCCGCCGCCACGGTCTTCGTCGCCAAGGGCGTCGACGCGCCCGTGCGGGACATCGCGACCGAGGCCGGGGTCGGGCTCGGCACCATCTACCGGCACTTCCCGACCCGCGCCGACCTCGTCATCGCCGTCTACCGGCATCAGATCGAGGCCTGTGCCGAGGCCGGCCCCACCCTGCTGACCGAAGGGCCCACGCCGTACGCCGCCCTGGTCCGGTGGATCGACCTCTTCGTCGACTTCCTCGTCACCAAGCACGGCCTCGCCGCCGTGCTCCAGCCCGGCAACGCCGACTTCGAGGCGCTGCACACCCACTTCCTCGACCGGCTCGTGCCCGTCTGCGCCGAACTGCTCGACGCCGCGGCCGAGGAGACCGACTCCGAGGTGACGGCGTACGAGCTGATGCGCGGCGTCGGCAACCTCTGTATCGGCGCGGACACCGACACCCGCTACGACGCGCGCCGGTTGGTCGGGCTCCTCGTCGCGGGCCTGCGCCGGCCGCGGGGCTGACGGGAGATCCCGTCGAGGGACCAAGACCAACTCGCGGTACCTTCGTCGCACGCAGACGAGGAGAGCCATCGTGAGCAAGTTCGTGCGGCCCGCAGCCGAGGGAGCCGACCCGTTCGGGACCGCCCGTCTCAGGCGGGGCGTGCTCGACGCCTGGGCGACCAGCCCCGCCCGGTTCCGGGAGGACGCGAACGCCGAGGAGGACCTCGTCCTCGGCGGATACCGGGACCGGCTCGTCGTCGAGCTCGCCCAGAACGCCGCCGACGCCGCCGCCAGAGCGGGGGTGCCGGGACGGCTGCGGCTGACCCTGCGCGACGGTGTCCTCGTCGCCGCCAACACCGGCGCACCGCTGGACGCCGCCGGTGTCGAGTCGCTCTCCACCCTCCGCGCCTCCGCCAAGCGCGACACCCCAGCCGCTGCGTCCTCCGCCGGTGCGTCCTCCGTGGGTGCGTCCTCCGTCGGGCGTTTCGGCGTCGGCTTCGCCGCCGTCCTCGCCGTCACCGACGAGCCCGCGGTCGTCGGCCGCCACGGAGGCGTGCGCTGGTCCCTCGCCGAGGCGCGCGACCGTGCCGCCGAGACCGCCCTGCACAGCCCGGGCCTGGGCGACGAGATCAGGCGGCGCGACGGGCACGTCCCGCTCCTGCGGCTCCCCTTCGCCGCCGAGGGCACCGCCCCCGACGGCTACGACACCGCCGTCATCCTGCCGCTGCGCGACACCGCCGCCGCCGATCTCGCCGAGCGGCTCGTGCACGCCGTCGACGACGCCCTGCTCCTCGCCCTTCCCGGTCTTGAGGAGGTCGTGATCGAGGCGGGCTCCGACGTCCGCACCCTCCGCCGCCGCGCCGACGGCATCTTCGTCGTCGTAGAGGACGCGCGGGACGGTGAAACCGGCGCGACCACCTGGCGGGTCGCCTCCGCGCACGGGCCGCTCACGCCCGAGCTGCTCGCCGACCGGCCCGTCGAGGAACGGCTGCGGCCGCACTGGTCGGTCACCTGGGCCGTGCCGGTGGACGCGGAGGGGGCGCCGGTCCGGCCCCGCACCAGCCCCGTCGTCCACGCTCCCACCCCCAGCGACGAGCCGCTCGGTGTGCCCGCGCTCCTCATCGCCTCCTTCCCCCTCGACCCCACCCGGCGGCACGCCGCGCCCGGCCCGCTGACCGACTTCCTCGTGCAGCGGGCGGCGGACGCGTACGCCGAACTGCTCGCCGCCTGGCGGCCGGTGGGCGTCGGGATCATCGACCTCGTGCCCGGCCCGCTGGGCAAGGGGGAGCTGGACGGAGCGCTGCGGCAGGCCGTGCTGGAGCGGCTGCCGCGCACCGCCTTCCTGCCGCCCGTCCACGAGCCCACCGACGAACTGCCCGAGGCGCTGCGGCCCAGGGAGGCGGAGGTCGTCGAGGGCGCGGGCGCGGACACCGTCCGGGTGCTCGCCGAAGTGCTGCCGACCCTGCTCCCCGCCGGACTCGAACGCCGCGTGGAACTGCGGACGTTGGGTGTCGCGCGGGTGCCTCTCACCGACGCGATCGACCGGCTCGCCGGCCTGGAGAAGGAGCCGGAGTGGTGGCGGCGGCTCTACGACAGCCTCGCCGGCGTCGACCCGGACCGGCTCTCCGGGCTGCCCGTGCCGCTCGCCGACGGGCGGACGACCATCGGCCCCCGGCAGGTGCTCCTGCCCACGCCCGACGGTGCCGCCGTAGAGCCCGAAGTCCTCGCCCGGCTCGGGCTGAAGGTCGCCCACCCGGACGGCGCGCATCCGCTGCTGGAGAAGCTGGGCGCGCTGCCCGCGTCCCCGCGAGCCGTCCTCACGACCCCCCAGGTGCGGGCCGCCGTCGCCGCCTCGCTAGACGACGAAGGCCCGCTCGACTGGGAGCAGGACACCCTCGACTCCGAGGAACTCGCCGACACCGTCCTGGCGTTGGTCCGCGACGCGGGCCTCGAACCCGGTGACGAGCCCTGGCTCGGCGCACTGGCCCTTCCCGACGAGGACGGCGAACCCGCCCCCGCCGGGGAACTGGTCTTCCCCGGCAGCCCCTTCCACCAGGTCATCCGGGAGGGTGAACTCGCCACCGTGGACGCCGAGTTGGCGGACCGCTGGGGCGAACAGCCCCTCGCCGCCTGCGGTGTGCTCGCCGGCTTCGCCCTCGTCCGCGCCACCGACGTCGTCCTCGACCCGGACGAACTGGAGCCGCGCGACGGGGACTTCGCCGAACCCGACGACGCCGGACTGCTGGACGCCGTGGACGTGTGGAGCGAGGACGTCCTCGACCGCTTCCCCGACTCACCGGTCCCGCCGGTCGCCACCGAGCTGGTCGCCGTACGGGACCTGGAACTCGTCGACGAGGAACGCTGGCCCGAGGCCCTCGCGCTGCTCGCCCGTCCCCCGCTGCGGGACGCGCTCACCCAGCAGGTGCGGATCCTGCTGCCGGACGGCACCCATGAAGTCGTACGGCCTTACACCGCATGGTGGTTGCGCGGCCACCCGGTGCTCGACGGGCGCCGCCCGGCGGGTCTGCTGGCGGCGGGCGGCGACCCCCTCCTCCGCGGGCTGTACGACGAGGCCGACGCGACCGGGTTCGACGACGAGCAGGTGCTGCGGGCGCTGGGCGTACGCACGTCCGTCGCCGCGCTGCTCGACGAGCCGGGCGGCGCGGCCGAGCTGCTGGACCGGCTGGCCGACCCCGAGCGGGAGGTCAGCGGGGCCCAACTGCACGCCCTCTACGGGGCGCTGGCCGAACTCGACCCGGAACAGGTGACGCTGCCCGAGGAGTTGCGGGCCGTGGTCGACGGGCATGTGGAGGTCGTGGACGCCGCCGACGCCGTGGTCGTCGACTCGCCCGACCTGCTGCCCTTCACCTACGGGGTGCCGCTGCTGCCGGTGCGGCCGAGCCGGGCCGCCGAGCTGGCCGAGCTGTTCCAGGTGCGGCGGCTGAGCGAGTCGGTGACGGGGTCGGTGGACTCCGAGGGCACCGAGCACGACGTACCGGACTCGGTGCGGGTGCTGCTCGGGGCGCGGACCCCGGCGTCGTACGTCGAGCACGAGGAGCTCGTCGTGGACGGCGTGGAGATCGACTGGCGGCTGACCGGCGACGGGATCCTGCACGCCGCGACCCTGGAAGGGGTCGCCGCCGGGCTGGCCTGGGCGGCGGGGCAGTGGCCCCGGCGGTTCGAGGTGGCGGCGCTGCTGGAGGACCCGTCGCGGACGCAGGAGCTGGCGCGGGACCGCTGGTTCGACTGACGCGGAAGGCGCTGTCCGGCCGGTCTTGAAAATTTCCGAACAAATTTCTTACCGGCCGTACAACCATTCCCCTGCGTCGCGAATCTGATCAGCTGAGTCAACAGACTCACCGATCACTTTGGGCCCAGGCGTGCTGACACGACCGTGGGGGACGATCTCCGTCGGGGCCCCT
>JABFXD010000980.1 GCA_013361925.1 Streptomyces sp.
AGGGCATCGCCCCGTCCGACGTGACCTACGAAGACGGCCCCGAGGGCTGGAAGTTCAGCGCGACCGACGACGGCTACACCGTGAAGGGCGCGGCGCTGAAGGTGGGCGCCGACGCCGAGTACTCCGTCGTCGTACGGCAGTTGCCGGACGCGAAGGAGCTGGCGTTCAAGACGCTCCAGACGTACGGCGACGGCAAGGTCGACCGCTGGATCGAGCTGGACGAGTCCGGCGACGACGACGGGCACGGCCACGCGGAGGGCAACCCGGCGCCGGTGCTGGAGCTGAAGGCCGCCGCGCCGGGCGCGACGCCGGTCGGCCCGTCGCCCGGCGTCTCCGAGAGCGCGTCGGCGACACCGACCGCAGAGGAGACCGACGCCTCGCCGACCCCGCAGGCGGCCGACGCCGAGCAGGACGACGACGGTGGTCTGTCGGCCGGGGCGTGGATCGCCGTCGCGGTGGTGCTGGTCGTGGCGGTGGCCGTCGTGTTCGCCGTACGCCGCAGGAGTGGCGCCCGGCAGTAAGCAGGGGCGCGCCCGGCAGAAGCCGGGGACGCGGGCGTCGCGGGGGCTGGTCAGTCGCGCGGTTCGTCGGGACCATCCGGGAGGACACCGTCGAACCGGCGCGGAGGAGTGCCCCCGATGAAGGCCATCGTCCAGTACGCGTACGGCTCCACCGATTCACTGCAACTGCGGGACGTCGAGCGTCCCGTGCCCCGCGACGACGAGGTGCTCGTGGAGGTGCGGGCCGCGGGCGTCGACCCGAGCGTGTGGCATCTGATGACGGGCCGGCCCTACATCGCCCGGCTCAGTCCCGAGCTGGGGCTGCGCCGCCCCGCCCATGTCGTGCGCGGCTGGGACGCGGCCGGCCGGGTGGCGGCGGTCGGGGAGAAGGTGACCGGGTTCAAGCCGGGAGACGAGGTGTTCGGGCAGTGCGACGGCTCCTTCGCCGAGTACGCGCGCGCCAAGCCCGAACAGCTCGCCGCGATGCCGGCGGGCCTGTCCTTCGTCCAGGCCGCCGCCCTGCCGGTCTCCGGCATCACCGCGCTCCAGGCCCTGGACCTGGCGCTCCCGGGCCCCGGCCAGAGGGTGCTGGTGATCGGCGCCTCGGGCGGTGTGGGCACCTTCGCCGTACAGCTCGCCGCGCACTACGGTGCCGAGGTCACCGGGGTGTGCGGTCCCGGCGCGGCCGATCTGGTCGGGTCGCTGGGCGCCACCGACGTCATCGACTACACCCGGGAGGACATCACCGCCCGCGCCGTCCGCTACGACCTCGTCATCGACGCCGCCGGCAACCGCTCCCTGTCCCGGTTGCGCCGGGTCCTGGCCCCGCGCGGCACGGTCCTCTTCGTCGGCGGCGAGGACGGCGGGCCGCTGCTGGGCGGCCTGGACCGCCAGGTGCGCGGTCTGGTGCTGTCCCTCTTCGTGGGGCAGCGCCTGCGCCCGGTCTTCGCCCGTACCCGGCAACCGGACCTGCTGAGGCTCAAGGCCCTGGCGGAGACGGCGGCGATCACCCCGGTGATCGACCGGACCTATCCCCTGGACGACGCCGTGGCCGCCGTACGGCATCTGGAGAGCGGGCATCCGCGCGGCAAGCTCGTGGTCACCGTCTGAGCGGCCCGGTCAGCCCCGCGTCGGGGGTTCCAGACGGGAGAGCCAGGTGGTGAGCAGCTGCTCCAGGGTCTCGGCCTCGGTGGGTGTCAGCAGGTCCAGCAGTCGGCGTTCGTTGTGCATGTGGTCGGTGAAGGCCTGGTCGACCAGGGCGCGGCCGGGGTCGGTGAGGGCGACGATCCGGCCGCGCTGGTCGTCGGCGGAGCGGCGGCGGGTGACGAGGCCGGCCCGCTCCAGCCGGTCGATCCGCTTCGTCATCGCGCCGGTGGTGACCATGGTGTGCGCGGCGAGCTCGCCGGGCGCCCGCTCATAGGGCTCACCGGCCCGGCGCAGGGCGCACAGGACGTCGAACTCCCCCTCACCGAGGCCGTAGCGGCCGTAGACGAGCACGAGCTCCTCGGTGAGCCGGTCGGCGAGCCGGTGCAGCCGGCCGATCACGCCCTGCGGCGCGACGTCGAGATCGGGCCGTTCGCGGCGCCAGTCGGACTGGATACGGGCTACGCGGTCCGGTGGCGGTGTCTGGTCTTCCCTGGGCATGGAGCCATATTAGCTTCCCAGGAAGTTATATTGCCTTCCGTGGAAGTTATATTGGCTTCCATGGAAGCTAATGCGCGGTGGGTGGCGCTGACCGCGGTGGCGCCGGTGGCCTGGGGCACCAACTACTACGTCACCCATGAGTTCCTGCCGACGGACCGCCCGCTGTACGGGGCCGCCCTGCGGGCGCTGCCGGCCGGTCTGGTGCTCCTGGCCCTCGCCCGGCGGCGACCACGCGGGGTGTGGTGGTGGCGGTCGGCGGTGCTCGGGCTGCTCAACGTGAGCGTGTTCTTCGTCCTCGTCTACGCCGCCTCGCAACTGCTCCCGACGAGCGTGGCCTCGACCGTCATGGCCGTGTCCCCGCTGACGATGATGCTCATCGCCTGGCCCCTGGTCGCCGAGCGGCCCGGCGCCGCCCCGCTCACCGGCGCCGCCGTCGGACTCGCCGGGGTCTGTCTGATGCTGTTCACCGGTGCGGGCGGGGTGAGCGTGCCAGGGATGCTCGCGTCCGGCGGGGCGATGCTGGTGTCGGCCTTCGGCCACATCCTGACCAAGCGGTGGAACGCGGGCGGCGCGGTGCTCGCCTCGACCGCCTGGCAGCTGACCGCCGGGGCGCTGTTCCTGCTGCCGGTCGCCGCGGCCGTGGAGGGTCCGCCGCCCGCCCTCTCCGCGTCGGCGCTGCTCGCCTTCGCCTATGTCTCCGTCGTCGCCACGGCACTGGCCTTCACCGTGTGGTTCGCCGGCCTGCGGCGACTGCCGGCGGGGACGGTCGGTCTGATCGGGCTGCTCAACCCCGTGACCGGGGTGTTGCTCGGCACGGCGCTCGCGGCCGACGCGCTGACCGTCCGGCAGGCGTGCGGGCTGCCGCTGGTGCTGCTCGGCGTCGTGCTCGGCCGCCCGCGACGCGCACGCCCGGCTGCTCGGCCCGCGCCGGCCGCCTGCAACGCCCCTTGAAACGGGGCAAGGTGGAGGGGTGAGCGAACGACGCTTCGACGTATGGACCGCCGGCGACGCCTACGAGCGGTACATGGGCCGGTGGAGTCGGCTGGTCGCCGACGAGTTCCTCCGGCGCCTGGACCGTCCGCCCGGGGACCGGTGGCTGGACATCGGCTGCGGGTCGGGGGCGCTCACCTCGACCGTGGCCGTACGGTGCCGCCCCGGCGCCCTGCTGGGCGTGGAGCGGTCCGCCGGGTTCGCGGCGACGGCGCGCGCGTCCGCTCCCCCGCCGACGTGGGTCGCCGTGGCGGACGCCCAGGCGCTGCCGGTACGGGACGCCGTGTTCGACGTGGCCGTCAGCGGACTGGTGCTGAACTTCCTGCCCGCGCCCGGCGCCGCGCTGGCGGAGGCGGTGCGTGGGGTGCGGCCGGGCGGCGTGGTGGCCGCCTATGTGTGGGACTACGCCGAGGGCATGGGCTTCCTGCGCCACTTCTGGGCCGCCGCCACCACGGTCGACCCGTCGGCCGGGGCCCACGACGAGAGCCGGCGCTTCCCGCTCTGCCGGCCGTCCCCACTGCGCGCCCTGTGGAGCGAGGCAGGGCTGACCGACGTCACGGTCTCACCGATCGAGATCCCGACCCTGTTCGCCCACTTCGACGACCTGTGGACCCCGTTCCTGTCCGGCCAGGGCCCGGCCCCCGGCTATGTCGCCGCCCTCTCCCCCGACCGCCGCGAGCAACTGCGGCGGACGCTGTGTGAACGGGTGCCGGCGCGGGCCGACGGGACGATCCCGCTGACGGCCCGCGCCTGGGCGGTACAGGGGAGCAGGCCCACGGCGTCAGCGCGCCGGGCGGGCCGGCCGCGCCGGTGACGCACCCGCCGTCGAGAGGCCGACGCCCTCACAGCGGAGGGAGTGGCTCACCGCGACGCGGCTCGCGCAGCTCCGTCAGCCGGAAGAGACACCCCCGCAGAGAGGTCTCCAGGCCGTCACGGGGCGGCGGGCTGACGGTGGACGACCTCATGGCGCACGTCGCTGGAGAGCACGTGCTCGGGCAGGTAGTACGGACCGTTGAGGCCGTCGTCGGTCCCCCCCC
>JABFXD010001026.1 GCA_013361925.1 Streptomyces sp.
GAGGGTCGCCCGACACGGGCGGCCCTCACCCGTCGTTACCGGCGGGCATCGCCGACCATGTCCTGAGGACCCCGACCGGAGAGCGCGATGAGCATCCCCTGGCAGCGTTACGCGGACGAGCACACCCGCACCGTCGACACGATGACGGCCGCGCTGCTGTTCGCGTGCTTCCTGCTCGGCAGCGAGATCCACTTCCCGCACGAGAAACCGCCGGACGCGGTCGGACCCACCCTCGCCCTCGCCGCCCTCGCCTGCGGCTCCCTGTTCTGGCAGCGCAGCCGTCCGCGGACGGTCGTCGCCGTCACCGCCCTGTGCACCGCCGGGGCCGGTGCCCTCGGGCACCTCCTCACGCCCCTGATCATGGGCCCGCTCATCATCGCTCTCTACCGGCTGGCCCTGGGCACCGACCGCCGGACCACCCGGTTCGCCTTCTTCGCCGCGCTCACCCTGCTGGCCGTGACGGCGTTCCTCGCCGATCCGGTCGGCCATCCGTGGCCGCTGAAGACGATCGGCCCCGCCGCCTGGCTGCTGCTGCCGGTCGCCGTCGGCACCGCGGTCCGGCTCCGGGACGCCTACGTCGAGGCCGTTCAGGCCCGCGCCGAGTACGCCGAGCAGAGCCGGGAGAAGGAGGCCCGGCACCGCGTCGCCGAGGAGCGCATGCGCATCGCCCGGGAGCTGCACGACGTCGTCGCCCACCATCTGGCCCTGGCCAACGCCCAGGCCGGCACGGCCGCCCATCTGGCGCACACCCACCCCGAGCAGATGCGCCGGATCCTCAGCGAACTCTCCGGGACGACCTCCTCGGCGCTGCGCGAGATGAAGGCGACCGTGGGCCTGCCGCGCCAGACCGACGACCCCGACCTGCCGCTCGCGCCGAGTCCGGGCCTCGGTCAGCTCGCCGACCTGACCGACTCGTTCCCGACGGCCGGGCTGTCCGTCGAGGTCGCCGTCGAGGGGGTGCCGCGACCGCTGTCGCCCGGCGTGGACCTGACGGCGTACCGGATCGTGCAGGAGGCGCTGACGAACGTCACCAAGCACGCCGCGGCCGGGGCGGCCCGGGTGCGTCTGCGGTACGCCGTCGACCATCTGACGCTCACCGTCACCGACGACGGCACCGCGACCGTCTCCGCCTCCGCCTCCGCCGACAGTGCGGGTCAGGGCTTCGGCCTGATCGGCATGCGGGAGCGGGCCAGGTCCGTCGGCGGCGCCCTCGACGCCGGCCACCGCGTCGAGGGCGGCTTCCAGGTGACCACCCGTCTGCCGCTCTACCCCACACCCACCGCACCCACCGCACCGGAACCGGAAGATCGGAACCCATGACCATCCGTGTACTGCTCGCCGACGACCAGGCCCTGCTGCGGGCCACCTTCCGGATCCTGATCGACTCCTGCGACGACATGGAGGTGGTCGCCGAGGCCGCCGACGGCAAGGAGGCCGTCGCCCTGGCCCGCACCCACCGTCCCGACCTGGTCCTGATGGACATCCGGATGCCGGGCACCGACGGCCTCGCCGCCACCTCCGCCATCTGCGCCGATCCCGACCTCGCGGACACCCGGGTACTGATCCTCACCACGTTCGAGATCGACGAGTACGTGGCCGAGGCGCTGCGGGCCGGGGCGAGCGGCTTTCTCGGCAAGGACGTCACCGCGGACGCGCTGCTGGCGGGCGTGCGGACCGTGGCGGCGGGCGATTCGCTGCTGTCCCCGCTCGCCACCCGCACCGTGATCACCCGGTTCCTGGCCGCTCCGGCGAAGGGCGCCCGGTCGGCGGTGCCGGTGGACCTGGCGGCGCTGACCGCCCGGGAGCGCGAGGTGATGGCGTGGGTGGCCGAGGGGCACTCCAACGAGGAGATCGCCGGGAAGCTGGTCGTCAGCCCGCTGACCGTACGCACGCATGTGCACCGGGCCATGACGAAGCTGGGTGCCCGGGACCGCGCCCAGCTCGTCGTCATCGCCTACCAGTCGGGGCTGGTGCAGGCCTCGCCGCGCGGCTGACTCAGCCGTCGGCGAGGGTGTCCAGCCACTGCTGGAGCAGGGCCGACTCCGCCGCGGTGAAGGTCTGCGGCGGGTCGGCGCGCAGCCGGGCACCGAGCGTGGCGGCGGCGACGGGCACCCCCTCCGCCGGCTGCGGCGCGGGGGCGCGGGTCAGCGAGTCGATCACCGCGTCGCGCAGCCGTGCCGCGAAGCCGGGGTCCGGGTACTGCTCCGGCCTGGTGAGCATCGACAGGGCCGCCCCGACGTTGGCCGACATGATCACCTGCGTGGCCACGGCGGGCGGCACGGTGAGGCGTCCTGCCGCCGCGCAGCGTTCGAGGATCGCGTGCAGCAGGGCGTGGGCCTCGCGCGCCGCGGCGGGCGGGACGGTCAGCTCGGGCGAGTACATCAGGCGGTAGTGGTGGGGGTGCTCCAGCGCGAAGCGCAGATGGTTGTCCCAGCCGCTTCTGAGGTCCGCGACCGGGTCGTCGCCGGGGCGGGCGGCCCGCTTGGAGGCGAGGTACTGCTCGAATCCCCGGTCCACCACGGCGGCCAGCAGGCCGGCCTTGTCGCCGAAGAGCCGGTAGAGCATCGGCGCCCCGACCCCGGCCGCCTCGCACACGGCCCGCGTCGAGACCTCGGCGGCCGGCGCCTCGGCCAGCAGTCGCGCGGCGGCTTCCAGGATCTTTTCCCTCGCGTCCATGGGTGCACGGTACGACATTCGTAGCGCCGATACGAAAGGGGAATAGCATCGCTACGACCCTGTGTTATCGTCGCTACGAGACGAACGTAGCGCCGCTAACCCACAAGGGAGCCATCATGACCACCATCGACCCCGGCACCGGACAGCGCGTCGCGATCGTGACCGGCGGTTCGCGCGGCATCGGACGACAGGTCGCCCGCCGGCTCGCGACCGACGGTTTCGCCGTCGTGGTCGGCTACGCGGGCAACAAGGAGGCGGCCGACGAGGTCGTGGCCGCGATCGCGGCGGAGGGCGGCAGCGCCGTCGCCGCTCGCGCGGACGTGGGCGACGAGACCGAGGTCGCCGCGCTGTTCGACCAGGCGGAGACCGTGTACGGCGGGGTGGACGTGGTCGTGCACGCGGCGGGCCGGATGCCGCTGGCCCCGGTCGCGGAGCTGGACCTCGCCGACCTCGACGCGCTGTACCGCACCAACATCCGCGGCACCTTCGCCGTCGACCAGCAGGCCGCCCGACGGCTGCGTCCGGGCGGGGCGCTCGTCAACTTCTCGTCCTCGGTCGTCGGTCTCGCCTTCCCCGGCTACGGGGCGTACGCCGCGAGCAAGGGCGCGGTCGAGGCGCTGACGCTGATCCTCGCGCGGGAGCTGCGCGGCCGTGACGTGACCGTGAACGTGGTGGCGCCGGGACCGACCGCCACCGACCTCTTCCTGGACGGCAAGGACGAGGAGACGGTCGCCCGGCTGGCCGCGCAGCCCCCGCTGGAGCGCCTCGGCACCCCGCAGGACATCGCCTCGGTGGTGTCGTTCCTGGTCGGCCCCGCCGGCCGCTGGGTCAACGGGCAGGTGCTGCGGGCCAACGGCGGCATCATCTGAGACCGCCCTTCCCGCCGCCGTTCAGGGGAAACCGCGCCCCCGCGCGCGTGCGGGAGCGGGGCCGCGTCGACAACTGAGCCGTGAGCCTCCCCCTGATCCCGCCCATGCTGGCCACCCCCGGCACCCTGCCGCCCGCCACGCAGGACGACCGCTGGGCCTACGAGACCAAGCAGGACGGCCAGCGCGTCGTGGCCTATCTGACCGGGGACGGGAGCGTGCTGCTGCGCGCCCGGTCCGGGGAGGACATCACCGCCGCCTATCCGGAACTCGGCTCACTGGGCGGCGCGCTCGGCGGGGCCGCGGCCGTACTGGACGGCGAGATCCTGGCGCTCGACGAACAGGGGCGTGCCGACTTCCAGTTGCTCCAGTCGCGGATGGGTCTGGCCCACTCGCCCGCCCGGGCCGCGCGGAAGGCGGCCGAGACGCCCGTCCATCTGGTGCTGTTCGACCTGCTGCACCTGGCGGGGCGGCCGCTGATCACGCGGCCCTATCTGCGGCGGCGCGAACAGCTTCAGGAACTGGGCCTTGAGGGCCCGTTCTGGTCCACACCCGGCGCCCTCGTCGGACACGGCGCGCAGGCCCTGGAGGCGACACGCGCGCACGGCCTGGAGGGCCTCGTCTGCAAGCGGCTGGACTCGGTGTACGAACCCGGGGTGCGCTCCCGCGCCTGGATCAAGATCCGGAACATGCACAGCGAGGACGTGATCGTCGGAGGTTGGCTGCCCGGCAAGGGACGGCTCACCGGGCTGCCGGGCGCGGTCCTGGTGGGGCAACGGGGCGCCGGGCGGCTGCGCTACGTCGGCAGTGTCGGTACGGGGTGGAGCGAAGCGGAACGGACGCAGCTCGCCGAGCTGTTGCGGGCCGCCGCCACGGACACGTGCCCCTTCGACCCGGTGCCGCGCGTCGCGGGCGCCCACTGGGTCCTGCCCCGCCTGGTCGGTGAGGTCCGCTACAGCACCCGGACCCGCGCGGGCCTGCTGCGCCAACCGTCCTGGCTGCGACTGCGTCCCGACCTCGCCGCGGAGGATTCGGCGGCCGATCTGCCGGACGATCCGGTCTGAGATCTCGAACAAGATCCAAGCGTTCGGACGCTTGTTACCTATGAGTCGCTTACGACCTCTTGGCGCGGACATGAAAAGCCGGGAAGCTGTCCTGGCCCGGGAAGTGGAACTTCCCTCTCCCCCACAGCCGTTGGGCTGCGCCCGCACCAAGAGGAGGACGCAGTGTCGTCGAAAACCTCCGGAACCCACCGCAAGAGATGGGCCGTCGGCGTGGCCGGCGCCGCCGCCCTCGTGCTCGGTTTCCCCAGTACGGCCCTCGCCGCCCCGCCCTCGGCGCTGCCGACCAACGCCGAGGCCGCCGAGTACACCTACCAGCCCGCCTTCGACTACGACACCGACGGCTGCTACTCCTCGCCGGCGATCGGCCCCGACGGGACCATCAACGGCGGTCTGAACCCGACCGGTTCGCTGAGCGGCGACTGCCACGACCTCTCGGACCTGAACAACACCAACAGCTACTCGCGCTACAAGTGCAACAACGGCTGGTGCGCCTACATGTACGGCCTGTACTTCGAGAAGGACCAGGCGCTCGCCAACAGCAGCATCGGCGGCCACCGGCACGACTGGGAACACGTCGTGATCTGGGTGCAGAACGGCACGGTCCAGTACGTGTCGACGTCCAACCACGGCTCGTTCACGGTGAGCGCCGCCTCTGGTGTCCGCTTCGACGGCACCCACGCGAAGATCGTCTACCACAAGGACGGCATCAGCACCCACTGCTTCCGGCTCGCCAACTCCAATGACGAGCCGCCGGAGAACGCCAAGGGCACCTGGCAGTACCCGCCGCTGGTCGGCTGGAACGGCTACCCGTCCACGGCCCTCCGCGACAAGCTCAGCGCCTACGACTTCGGCAGCGCCAACTTCGGTCTCAAGGACGCGAACTTCGCCGCGCATCTGGCCTCGGCCAAGCCGTCCGGCATCGCGTTCGACCCCAACGCCTGACCCGTCACGTCCTCGGGCGCGGGACCTAGGTCCCGCGCCCGCGGGTTTCCGCCCCCCGCCCGATCACGACGCGCCCCCGCCCGGCATACCGTCCGATCATGACTACGACCGGACACCTCGAAGAAGCCCTCGACCGCCTCCACGCCGCCGGCCCGGAGTTCGACGGCTGGCTCACGAACCACGCGCCGATGGTCGTCGAGGCACTGGCGGCACACGGGCAGGAGGGCGCGGTCCACCGCTGGGTGGACCTGTACCGGGACAGGCTGGAGGACTTCCCCGACCGCGCGGAGCCGGTCACCGAGGCCAACTGGGCCGAGGCGCTGGGCGATCCGCGCCGGATAGCGGACTGGATCGACTTCTACTCCCGCACCCTGGCCGAACACCCCTGGCGGGACGTCCTCGCCACCTGGTGGCCGCGGCTGCTGTCCGGCATGTACGGCGGCGCCACCCACACCATCATCCGCGTCGGCCACGCCGTGCGCGCCCTGGAAGCCGAGGAGAACGCGCCCCGCCTGACCGAGTTCGCGCACGCCCTCGGCTACTGGGCGGCCCGGCATCAGCCGGTGACCGGCGTCGCCACCCTGCCGGGCGCGCCGACCGCCGTCGAGGCCCTGAACGCCGTACCGGCCATCGCGCCCGGCACCGTGGGCTTCAGGAACCGACTGGCCGCCGTGCGCCAACTGCCCCTCTGGGCGGACGACGTGAGCGATCCGGACACCGCCCGCGCCCGGCTCACCGAGCTCGTCCGCGCGGCGACCCACCGCTACGCCACCCACGGGCACGGTGAGCCGACCATGCTGGTGCACGCGGCCACCGCCCCCAACGCCGTGCTGCGCAGCCTGGATTCGCTGCCCCGCGAGCTGTGGGCACCCAGCCTGCACGCGGCATGGACCGCGTCCGCCGCGGTGACCGCGATGTACGCCCCGGTGGAACCGGTGGTCTGCACACCGCCCGCCCGTCTCACCGCGGAGGAGGTCCTGGAGCGCGCCCTCGCCCACGGTGACGAGCACGTCATCAAACTCACCGACACCGCCCTGGACGTCGGCGACGAGCAGGCGCTGGCGGCGGCGCTGCGCTCGGTGGAGATGAGCGATCCACTGGTCTGATCCCGCCGGTACGGCACGGACACTCCACCGGGAGGGTCTATCGTGTCCGCATGTCCGTGCCCGAACTGATCCGTATCGTCTCCCGCGACTCGCCCATGGCGCTGGCCCAAGTGGAGCGTGTCCGCGCCGAGTTGACCGCCCTTCATCCGGGGGTGCGCACCGAGGTCGTGCCGGTGAGGACGACCGGCGACAAGTGGCTGGGCGACCTGTCCCAGGTCGAGGGCAAGGGGGCGTTCACCAAGGAGGTCGACGCCGCCCTGCTGGCCGGCCAGGCCGATCTCGCGGTGCACTGTGTGAAGGACGTGCCCGCCGACCGGCCGCTTCCGGCCGGCACCACGTTCGCCGCGTTCCTCAAGCGCGACGACATCCGCGACGCCCTGATCCACCCCGACGGGCTCACCCTGGACGAGCTGCCCGAGGGCACCCGGATCGGCACCTCCTCGGTGCGCCGGGTGGCCCAACTGGCCGCCACGCACCCGCATCTTCAGTGTGTGCCGTTCCGCGGCAACGCCAACCGCCGGCTGGCGAAGCTGGCGGCCGGGGAGGCGGACGCCCTGCTGCTCGCGGCCTCGGGCCTCGAACGCATCGGCCGCGAGGACGTGATCAGCGAGATCCTGTCCCCCGAGACGATGATGCCGCCGATCGGCGCGGGGATCCTCGCCCTTCAGTGCCGGGAGGGCGACACCGCGCTCATCGACGCGGTCAGCGGCCTCGGCGATCCGGACACGCACCGCGAGGCCACCGCGGAGCGCATGTTCCTGCATGTCCTCCAGGGACACTGCAACAGCCCGATCGCCGGGTACGCGCGCGTGGACCACGGCGGCGAACTGTCGCTGCGGGCCTGTGTGTTCACCCCGGACGGCAAGACGCGGCTGAACGCCCACGAGTGGGCGGGCCGTCTCGACCCGGCGACGCTCGGCACCTCGGTGGCCGTGGCGCTGCTGCGTCAGGGGGCCCGCGAGATCATCGACGGCATCCCGCACTGACCGCGGCACCGGTACGCGGCACCGCCGTCAGGCGGTGCCCTCTTCGGCCTGGTCCCGCAGGAAGTTGCTGACCTGGCAGGCCAGGCCCTCCCGGGCGGCCCCCGGCTGCACGGCCCCTTCGAGCAGGCCGATCCCGCCGCTCCACAGCCGCCGCTCGGCCCACTCCTCGTCGACCCGCAGCTGGATCTGCACGTCGACCTGGTTCAGGAACGCCTCGGGGCCGGCCGCGTAGAGCACCACGGTGGCCCGGCGCAGGGGGTAGACGTCGAAGCCCTCGATGAACTGCGAGTTGCGCCAGTCGATGAACGCGCTCTCGCCGTCGGGGCCGACCCGGACGTCGATCTGGCCGTCCTCCAGATGGATGGTGGAGTGCCGGCTGCCACGGTTCTCGACGGTCACCCGGACACTGAAGTACGTGAGCCCCTCAGCGGCGTCGTCCCGTCCGCGTGGTGGCTCCGAGGCCTCCAGACGGTGGACGCGGACACGCAGACCGGCATGCTCGTCGTACTCCTGCCAGTCCCCGACCACGTTCGGCTCGTACACAATCCACCTCTCCACCCTCAGAGAGCTGCTTCCTATCTGTGTGCTCAGTGCACTGTCAAATGAGCAGAATGCGCTGTGGCCAGCCCATTCACCCCCTTTGATCAGCGATCATGCCGTGCGCAGGAAGAATCCGCCCGGAGCGGTGCTCGCGCGGTGGGCGGGGCGTGCCGCACATCACGTCCGCGCGCATGATCAGCGCGCGAGCCGGCCGAGCAGTGAGGAGGCCGCGGCGATGCCGAGCGCGGCGGCGACGAGGAGCACCGCGAAGTCGAGCGCGAGGTGTGCGGGCGTGCCGAGGAGCAGGCCGCGCAGGGCGTCCACCTGATAGCTGAGCGGGTTGACCTTGCTGACCGCCTGGAGCCAGCCCGGCATGACGGAGAGCGGGTAGAGGGCGTTGGAGCCGAAGAACAGCGGCATGGTGATGGCCTGTCCGAAACCCATCAGCCGGTCGCGGCTGAGGACGATGCCGGCGATGGTCATCGACAGACAGGAGAAGAACGCCGAGCCGAGGACGACGACCGCGGCGACACCGAGCAGCTTCAGCGGGTTCCAGGTCAGGGCGACCCCGAGCACGGCGGCGATGAGGACGACGACCACGGCCTGCACGAGCGACTTCACTCCGGCCGCGAAGGCCTTGCCGGTGATCAGCGCCGAGCGCGGGGTCGGGGTGACGAGGAGCTTGTTGAGGATGCCGGCGTCGCGTTCCCAGATGATCTGGATGCCGTAGAAGATGGCGATGAACATCGCGGACTGGGCGATGATCCCGGGCGCGAGGTAGTCGATGTAGGGGATGCCGTCGGTGGGGATCGCCTTGATGCGGGTGAAGGTCTGGCCGAAGATCAGCAGCCAGAGGGCCGGCTGGACCGCGCGGGTGTAGAGCTCGGTGCGGTCGTGGCGCAGTTTCTGCAGTTCGACCGCGCACATGGCGCCGACCCGGGCGGGCAGCAGCCGCCAGCCGGCCCGGGGCCGGGGCGCCTGGAGCAGCAGGTTGATGCCGTCAGCCGACGCGGCCTGCGGTACGGCGGGTGCTTCGGACATCGCGGAAGTCTCCTGACTCGTCGTCGAGACCGCTGCCCGCGACCTCGCGGAAGACGTCCTCGAGGGTGGGCAGGGTGGTCGTGCCGCGGCGTGCGGCGAGGCCCTGGCGCAGTTCGGCGGGGGTGCCGAGGGCGCGGACGCGGCCGTGGTGCATGAGGCCGACCCGGTCGCAGTACTGGTCGGCCTCGTCCATGTAGTGGGTGGTGACGAGGACCGTCATGCCGGTGGCCGCGCGGACGGCGTTGATGTGTTCCCACACCCCGGTGCGGGCGATCGGGTCGAGGCCGATGGTCGGCTCGTCCAGGATCAGCAGCCGGGGGGCGCTGACCAGGGCCTGGGCGAGTTCGAGGCGGCGGACCATGCCGCCGGAGTAGGTCTTGGCGAGCCGGTCGGCGGCGTCGGTGAGGTCGACGGCGGCGAGGGCCTGTCCGACGCGTGCGGCGCGTTCCCGGCGGGGCACGTCGAAGACGCGGGCGAACAGGGCGACGTTCTCGCGGCCGGTCAGGCTCTGGTCGGCGGACAGCTGCTGCGGGACGTATCCGAGCAGCCGTCGTACGGCCATCCGCTCCGCGGCGGTGTCGTGCCCGAAGACCCGGACCATGCCCGCCGGTACCGGCAGCAGGGTGGTGATGCAGCGGATCGCGGTGGTCTTCCCGGCGCCGTTGGGGCCGAGCAGTCCGAAGACCTCCCCCTCGGCGACGGTCAGGTCGAGTCCGTCCACGGCGCGCGTGCCGCCGAAGGCGTAGGCGAGCCCGGTGCACGCGACGGCGTCCTGGGTCATGACTCCTCCCCTTCCTCACGCAGGTTCCCGGCCAGCAGCCGCAGGGCCGGTACGGCCGCGGCCAGCGCCTCCCGGTCCGCCTTGTCGAGCCCGGCGATCTGTTGGCGTACGAGGTCGGCGCGGCGCCTGCGCCATTCGCCGAGCCGCGCCTCGGCCGCCGCTGTCGGCATCAGCCGGGCCGCCCGTCGGTCGGCGGGGTCGGTCTCGCGGACCAGATAGCCCTGCCGGGCCAGTTGGTTGACCAGCGTCGACACCGAGTTGCCCGCCAGGTAGAGGTCCTTGGCGGCGTCCGAGATGCCGATACCGGGCCGGGCCACCACGAGCCGCAGCAGCTCGACCTCGGCGCCCCGCAGCTGCGGGGCGGGCATCTCCCGGCGCAGCCGGCGCCGGATCAGCCGCTGGACCCCGACGAGCGCGTCGGCCAGCTCCTCCGGGAAGGTCTCCTGTTCCACATCGCCGAGATTAGCTCTGTAGCAGAGGTAAAGAACCCAAGAGAGAGTCAAAGCGATGAGCCGAATGTCGTTTGGGAGGTTTTATAACGGGAATTCGCATTTATGTGCTTCGGACAGGAGGCACGTCCATGGGAGCCGCTCCCCGGCCCCGGCGTCCTCCGCTCTCGTCCGCGCAGCCCTCCTCCCATGGTGTCTGTCCCAGCCGACCCCCGCTGAGGGAGGTGCGCACGATGCCTGTCACGACCAGGACGAAGCCGCACCCGCACGACGACGCCCCCGACACCACCGAAGCCTTCGTACGTCTGGCCGATCTTCCGGACGGACCCGAGCGCCGAGCCCTGCGCGACGAGCTGATCCGGCTGTGGCTGCCCATGGCCGAGCGGATCGCCGTCCGCTTCAAGGGCCGCGGCGAGTCCCTGGAGGACCTGTACCAGGTGGCCGCCCTCGGCCTGGTCAAGGCCGTCGACCACTACGACCCGGAGCGCGGGCACGCCTTCGAGGCGTACGCCGTCCCGACCGTGACCGGCGAGATCAAGCGCCACTTCCGTGACCACATGTGGACGCTGCACGTACCGCGCCGGGTCCAGGACCTGCGCAACCGTGTCCGGCGCTCCGCGAAGGAGCTGTCGCAGACCACCCCGGGCCGCGCCCCCACCGTCGCCGAGATCGCGGAGCACGCCCAGCTGAGCGAGGACGAGGTGCGCACCGGCATGGAGGCGCTGGAGTGCTTCTCCGCGCTGTCGCTGGAGGCCGAGATGCCCGGCACCGACGGGTACGCCCTCGGCGACGCGCTCGGCGACGCCGACCCCGGCTACGACGTGGTCGTCGACCGGGTCTCCGTCGCGCCCTGTCTCATGGCCCTTCCGGAACGCGAGCAGACCATCCTCTATCTGCGTTTCTTCCTGGGCATGACCCAGAGCAGCATCGCGGAGCAGCTCGGCATCTCGCAGATGCACGTCTCCCGGTTGCTCAGCGCCTGCTTCGCCAGACTCCGCGCCGAGCTCGAGGCGGAGGCGTGCTGAGCCGTCACTCCGAGGGGGCCTCGGGGATCTGGGTCGGACCGTGACGGTCGAGAGCGGCCTCCAGCTCGGCCCGGATCTCCGGGGGCATCTCCCCGTCGCGGCCCCAGATGAGGATCAGGTCCGCGACGTTGCGGAGCTTGATGTTCGTGCGCTGGGACACGTCCTTCAGGACCACCCAGCCCTCGTCAGGCGTCACCCGCCCCAGGGCCACCATCATGCCGATCGCCTGGTCCACCACGGCGTGCGAGGTGACGGCCTCCTTCAGCTGCTCGACTTCTTCCTGCAGCTCGAAGATGCGGTCGGTCTCGTCGGACGGGTCGTGCGGTCCTGGGGTCACACTCCCATCCTCGTCATTCGACCGGCCCAATGCCACTGGGCCCGCGAGGTCGTTTCGGGCGCGCCGCGGGGGTACTCGACAGGCGCCCGGCACAGTTCCGGTTGGACACTGGAGACAGACCGGTGGCTGCAGGCCGGCGAGGTCAGGACGCGACTGCCATGAATCACGACATGAAACTTCCCGCTGGTACGACGGATGTCGTCTCCACGCACTCCGTGTTCGGCGCACCCTGCTGGGTGAGCCTGACCAGCCGCGACCTGGAGGCCACCGAGGCGTTCTACTCCGCCGTCCTCGGCTGGGAGTGGCGGTCGGCCGAGCTCGGCGACCGGTTCCGGATGGCATTGGTGGACGGCACTCCGGTGGCCGGGATCGCCGCGGTCGCCTCGATGTTGCAGATGGCCGTGGCCTGGACGCCGTACTTCGCCGTGCGCAGCGCGGACGAGACCGTGGCCCGGGCCCAGGAGCGGGGCGGTACGGCCGCGGTCGGGCCGCTGTCCCTGCCGCCCGGACGCGCGGCGCTGCTGGCCGACCGGGACGGGGCGACCTTCGGGATCTGGGAGGGCGAACTCTTCTCCGACTGGGAGAGCTGGCGCCGCGCGGCCCCGACCTTCATCCGGCTGCACACCCGCGACGCCTTCGACGCCGCCATCTTCTACGGCGAGATCCTCGACTGGGCCTCGAAGCGACCCGGGTGCTGCGAGGTCACCTACGAGGGCGGCGAGGTGGTGCTGCGCAGCGAGGGCGACATCGTGGCCCGGATCGAGTCGGGCGCGCTGGGCGCCGCGCCCGATCCCACGATCCGCCCGCACTGGCAGGTGCACTTCTTCGTGTCGGACGTCTCCGCGTGCACGCGCGCCGCGGAGGTCCACGGCGGCAGCGTCCTTTCCAAGTCCGGCGTCGAGGCCGTGCTGCGGGACCCCGACGGTGCCCAGTTCACGGTGACGGCGCGTCGCGCCCGCTGACCGGGGCGCCCGCCGACGGCCGCGACAACAGCACCAGGCTGCGCGCCGCGACACTCACCACCGACTCCGCCTTGTGCTCCGTCTCGTCCGTCCCCCGGGGCTCGGCGGTGTCGATCAGCGTCGTCCAGCGTTCGCCGTACGCCGCCTCCGGCAGCCGGAAGCCCACCGGCTCCCAGTAGCTGTTGAGCAGCAGCAGGAACGAGTCGTCGACCACGGGGCGGCCGCAGGAGTCCGGCTCGGCGATGGCGTCGCCGTTGAGGAAGGCGCCGACGGAGTGCGCGTCGGGCCGCAGCCAGTCGCCGTCCGTCATCTCGCGCGCGTCCGGCGCGAACCACACGAGGTCGGGCAGCGGCTGACCCGCGTAGGTCACGGTCTCGCCGCGGAAGAAGCGACGGCGGCGCAGCACCGGATGGGCGGCGCGCAGGGCGACGAGGCGGCCGGTGAAGTCGGCGAGGTCGCGCTGCTCCTCGGTCAACCGCCAGTCGATCCAGGAGACTTCGTTGTCCTGGCAGTAGGCGTTGTTGTTGCCGCGCTGGGTGCGGCCCAGTTCGTCGCCGTGACAGAGCATGGGAATGCCCTGTGACAGCAGCAGGGTGGCGAGGAGGTTGCGCTGCTGGCGGGCGCGCAGTTCCCGGACGTCGGAGGCGTCGGTGTCGCCCTCGAATCCGCAGTTCCAGGACCGGTTGACGCTCTCGCCGTCCCGATTGCCCTCCCCGTTGGCCTCGTTGTGCTTGTCGTTGTACGAGACGAGGTCGCGCAGGGTGAAACCGTCGTGCGCGGTCACGAAGTTGACGCTGGCGCGCGGTCGGCGCCGGTTGCGCTGGTACAGGTCGGAGGAGCCGGTCAGCCGGGACGCGAACTCGCCGAGCGAACCCGGCTCGCCGCGCCAGAAGTCCCGTACGGTGTCCCGGTACTTGCCGTTCCACTCCGACCACAGCGGCGGGAAGTTGCCGACCTGGTAGCCGCCCTCGCCCACGTCCCACGGCTCCGCGATCAGTTTGACGCGGCTGATCACCGGGTCCTGCTGGATCAGGTCGAAGAACGCCGACAGCCGGTCCACCTCGTGGAACTGCCGGGCCAGGGTCGCCGCGAGGTCGAAGCGGAAGCCGTCGACATGCATCTCGGTCACCCAGTAGCGCAGCGAGTCCATGATCAGCTGAAGGACGTACGGGTGCCGCATCAGCAGGCTGTTCCCGGTGCCGGTGGTGTCGTAGTAGTGGCCCCAGTCGCCGTCCACCAGACGGTAGTAGGAGGCGTTGTCGATGCCGCGGAAGGAGAGGGTGGGCCCCCGCTCGTTGCCCTCGGCGGTGTGGTTGTAGACGACGTCCAGGATCACTTCGAGGCCGGCCGCGTGCAGCGCCTTCACCATCGCCTTGAACTCGGCGACCTGCCCGCCACGGCCGCCCTGGGCGGCGTAGGCGTTGTGCGGGGCGAAGAAGCCGATGGTGTTGTAGCCCCAGTAGTTGGACAGACCGCGGTCCTGGAGCACCCCGTCGTGCACGAACTGGTGCACCGGCATCAGCTCGACCGCGGTCACGCCGAGGGACGTCAGATGGTCGAGGACCGCGGGGTGGGCCAACCCGGCGTAGGTGCCGCGGAGTTCGGCGGGGACGTCGGGGTGGGTGCGGGTCAGGCCGCGGACATGGGCCTCGTAGATGACCGTGTCCGCGTAGGGCCGCCGGGGCGGGCTGTCCGTACCCCAGTCGAAGGCGGGGTCCGTGACCACGCCGAGCAGGGTGTGCCCGGCGCTGTCCGCTTCGGGGTCGTAGAGCGAGGGGTCGTTGTCCATCCGGCCGTCCACCGCCCTGGCGTACGGGTCCAGGAGCAGCTTCGCCGGATCGCAGCGGTGGCCGAGTTCCGGCTGCCAGGGGCCGTGCACCCGGTAGCCGTACCGCTGGCCCGGGCCGATCCCGGGCAGATAGCAGTGCCACACGAAGCCGTCGACCTCGGCGAGCGGAACGCTGTGGTGGCTGCCGTCGTCCTCGACGAGGACCAGCTCCACGCACTCGGCGACCTCGCTGAACAGCGCGAAGTTGGTGCCCTTGCCGTCGAACGACGCACCCAACGGGTAGGGGTGCCCGTTCCAGACGGGCACCCCTGCCGTGCGTCGGCGTTTCGCGGTCACCGGGCGTCCTCCAGGATGCCGCCGACGACCGGTTCCTCGCGCGGCACCTGAAGCACCTCGCGCAGGCTCGGCGCGGGTGCCGTCGGCACCAGCGGAACCCGCTCGCCGGCCCGGGCGCGCTGCGAGAACCAGATGACCTTGCTGCCGGTCTCGGTGGCGCAGCAGCCCCACCCGTCGCTCATCGCGGCGATGTGCGCCAGACAGCCGCGGAGGTCCTGGTCCGGGCGCAGATGGCGGTCGTTGTCACCGATCGCGGTGATCAGATGCTGGCCGTTCCACCACATCTCGATCGACGTCTCCTTGTCGGTCGCGTGCTCGTCGATGGCTTTCAACAGCATTTCGGCACCGCGACAGACGCGCTCGACGAGAGTGTCGAGATCCCAGTACCGGAGATGAGCGGCCAGAATGCGCTTGACCTGGCCGACCCGTTCCGGGGTGACTTCCACGTCGAGGTGGTAGTAGCAGGGCACTGCGGTCTTCATCTTCGTTGGCTCCTCACCGGCGAAGCTCCACTTCCGCCTCTCGCCCCTTTGGGACGAGCCCCGAACGCGTAGCGTGAGCAATGATCGCTCCTGAGTGACCTCAAGCGTGCGGGTGCTACGCCATTCGTGCAACACGAGCGCGTCGACCCAGGCCACGGCCGATTTCACCGGCGATGGTTGAAGCTCCAACAAGACGCTGCGTCGTCACCCATGCACCATGAGTGAAACTCCCCATGGAAGGTGAACCGCACCATGCTGCTACCGGCCAAGGCCGAAGTCGCCCGGCAACTGCGGCGGTACCGGGCCTGGGAGCGCGTGATGCTCGCCTCCCCCGCCGACCGCACCGTACGGGCGACCTTCGAGGACTCGGGCTACACCCTCTGTGTGCTGATGGGGAAGCGCTGTGCCCGGGAGGCCGCCGACGCCGCCGAACGCTATCTGCGGACCAGCCTCGTCACCTACCTCCAGGAGCAGGACGCGCACTGTGCCACCACCCCGGTCCACCGGGGGCCGCCGGTGCTGCTCACGCGTTCTTCCGCGGGAAGGTAGATCCCTTCCGGCGCAGCTTGGATCCCCGGCCGGGCCTCATGGCCCGGCCCTCGGCACGGCAGAGGCGAGCCCCATGAGGACGAGACGCATGAGCAGGTCCACGAGCGCGAAGGACATGAGCGCGAGGGACACCATCGGCCGTATCCCGGTCCGGGATGTCCGGCCCGCCGTCGACGGCGGCCGCAGCCCCGCCAAGGCGGTCACCGGCGAGACCTTCCAGGTCACCGCGACCGTGTTCCGCGAGGGCCATGACGCGGTCGCCGC
>JABFXD010000835.1 GCA_013361925.1 Streptomyces sp.
ACCAGCACCCACACGATCCAGGTGCGGTACCGGCGGACGAAGGGCCCGACCGGGCCGGTCCGCAGGCCCGCGCGGTCGGCGACGCCGCGCAGCGCCCGGATGCACGAGCTCCACAGCCGCCGCAGGTACGTCGCCCGGCGGCCCGACCCGGTCAGCCAGGCCGCCAGCGCGAGCACCACGCCCAGGGCGACCACGACCCGGACGCCGCGGCGCAGGAAGCGGGTCAGCGTGTCGTACACGGACCCGGCGGCGGGTTGCGAGACGCCGGCGGGGAGGGCGTCGAGGTAGATCACGCGCCCCACGGTGAGGCCGATGCCGAGCAGCGCGGTGGCGACGGCGAAGCCCAGGGCCGCCGTGATCAGGGCCCTGCGGCGGCGGCCGGCGAGCAGGATCCCGGCGGCGGCCAGGACGACGGCGACGACGGGCAGCCAGGTGCCGGCGAGCTGCAACAGCCGGAAGTACGTGCGGATCTGGCCGAGGTCCTCGGACTTGACCAGGGTGAAACTGGTGTGCACCTCGGGGATCTTGGCGGCGACGGTCATCCCCGAGTCGACCAGACGCTGTTTGACCTGTTCGACGACCGGGGCGAGGTCGAGGGTGACGGTGTCGTCGTCGAGGTGTACGGCGCCGCCGCCGTTGCCGGTGAGCGCCTTGTCCACGGCGCTGTGGACGCGGCGGTTGGCCTCGGTCCAGATGGTCTGGAAGGCGTCCGAGGCCATGACGGCCTGCGCCTTGTCGTGCACGAAGCTGCGCACGGCGCCCTCCAGCGAGTCCCCGAGCTTGCCCAACGCCTTTTCCAGGCGCGGGCGTTCGGTGGGGGCGACGTCGGAGAGCAGGGTGGTCAGATCGAGGCGCGTCATCACCGCGTCGGTGACGCGCCGGGCCGCCGCCTCCTGGATGTCGGCGTCGGAGGCGAGCGGTTGGACGGTCTTGACGTAGCGGTCGGTGTCGCCGATGACGTCGGCGGTCCACGTGGCGACGACGGACAGCGGCGCGAGCACACAGGCGATGATCACCAGCAGGGCGGCGAAGAACGAACGCAGCCGGTGCTTGCGGGGCCGCCGCTCGGCCTCCAACTGGACGACCCGGGCGCGCAGTTGCGCCAGCTCATCCTCGTGTGGGTCGGTCATGTCATCGCTCCCGGGCGGCGGCGTACTCGTGCAGGAACAGTGCCTCCACGTGCGCCATGTGCTCGATCTCGGACGGGTCGACGCTCTCGTTGGGCGCGTGGATGAGACATCGGGGCTCCTCGACGCCCATGAGGACGATCTCGGCGCGGGGGTAGGTGGTGGCGAGGACGTTGCACAGCGGAATCGATCCGCCCTGGCCGAGGAAGGCGAGGGGCTTGCCGTAGACCTGCCGCATGGCCTTGCCGAGGGCGGTGTAGGCGGGGCCGTCGGTGGCGGCCTTGAAGGGGGAGCCGGCGCCCTCGGTCTCGACCGTCACCCGGGCGCCCCAGGGGGCCGCGTCCGTGAGGTGCCGGGTGAGCGCCTTGAGCGCGGCCTGGGCGTCGGTGCCGGGCGGCACGCGCAGGCTGACGCGGGCGCGGGCGGTGGGCGGCACGGCGGCGGCGGAGCCGACGACCGGCGGGCAGTCGACGCCGAGCACGGTGACGGCCGGGCGGGCCCACAGCCGGTCGGCGACCGTGCCGGTGCCGGTGAGCTGTACGCCGTCCAGGACGCCGGCGTCGGCGCGGAACTGTGCCTCGTCGTAGCCGACGCCGTCCCAAGTGCCGTCACAGTCCAGGCCGTTGATGCGGGTGGCGCCCGTCTTCGGCTCGCGGAGGGTGGCCAGCATCTGGATGAGGGCGGCCAGCGCGTCGGGGGCGGGACCGCCGAACATGCCGGAGTGCACTTCCCCTTCGAGCGTGTCGACGGTGACGACGAGGTTGGCGAGGCCGCGCAGGGTGATGGTGGCGGTACCGGTGCCGACCTCGGCGTTACCGGTGTCGCACACCAGCAGGGCGTCGGCGAGGAACTGTTCCGGGTGCTGGGCGACGTACGCCTCCAGGCCGCCCGTGCCCTGCTCCTCCGAGCCCTCCGCGACGAACTTCAGGCCCACCGGGATGTCCTCGCCGAGCGCCCTGAGCGCGGTGAGGTGCATGACGATGTTGCCCTTGCAGTCGGCGGTGCCGCGCCCGTACCAGCGGCCGTCGCGTTCGGTGAGCGTGAACGGCGGGGTGGTCCAGGCGTCGTCGTCGAGCGGGGGCTGGACGTCGTAGTGGCAGTAGAGGAGCACGGTGGGGGCACCGGGCGGGGGCGGGCGGTGGCCGATGACCGCGTGGCTGCCGTCGGGGGTCTCGGCGAGATGGACGTCGCGCAGCCCGGCCTCGGCGAAGGCGTCGGCGACCCACTGGGCCGCCCTCTGGCACTCCTCGGGCGGGTACTGGCGGGGGTCGGCGACGGAGGGGATGGCGACGAGGTCGGTGAGGTCCTGCTGGGCGCGGGGCATCAGGGCGGCGATGCGCGCGGCGAGATCCGTGGTGGTCATGCGTCCCGCCTCACCGTGTCGTCGGTCTTCAGGTCGTCGAGCCGGTCCTTGAACTTGTCGAGCTTTTCCGGGCAGTAGATCTCCAGGATCTTGGCCTCGGCCCGCAGCGCCTTGGTGTCGCCGATGACCGGCCGCTGGCCCACGAACGCGGCCCCGTTGGAGACGTTGATCTTCCACAGGGCGGACCGCAGGGCGGTCGCGGGGTCCTCGCAGACGATCCCGCCGTCGGTGCCCAGCGCCCGTTCGATCACCTCGGTGTCGGGACGCGGGTATCCGGCGTCCTCGGCGGCGTCGGCGAGCTTGTTCGCCTTCTCCGCCGACTCGTTGGTGGACTTCACGCTCTCGTACTGGATGACGCCGATGATCGCGAGGGCGACGAGGACGACGATCGCGCCGACGTAGATCCACTTGTGCTCGGAGGCGAACCGGGTGGGACTCATGACGCGCTCCCTTCGGTCGCCGCGGCCTCCGTACGCCAGCCGGGCTTGCGGAACTTGAGGAAGGCGTACGGGATGAGCAGACCGAGGACGACCAGACCGCCGGCGATGAACAGGACGTACGACCAGACACTGCTGCCGCCGAACTGCGAGGGCGGCACGAAGCCGATCGCGAGCGCCGCGAGGGAGGAGAGCAGGCCGACCGTGCAGATCAGGTGCAGGGCGGGCACGCGGTAGCCGCGGGGATGGTCGGGCTGGCTCTTCCTCAACCGCATGGCGGCGGCGAACATCAGCAGATAGACGATGAGGTACACCTGCGTGGTGATCGTCGAGAAGATCCAGTAGACGCTGGAGACGTTCGGGATCAGCGCGTACATCAGGGCGATGACGGTGGTGACGACACCCTGGGTGACCAGGATGTTCTGCTGGATGCCGAACTTGTTGAGCTTCTGCAGGTAGGGCGGCAGATAGCCCTCGCTGCGGGAGATCTCCAGCAGACCCTTGGACGGGCCGGCGAGCCAGGTGAGCATGCCGCCGAGCGAGGCCGCCACCAGCATCACGGCGGCGATCGGGGTCATCCAGCCGATGTGGAAGTAGGAGAAGAAGGCGTTGAAGGCCTGCATGACACCGGCGGTGAGACTGGTCTGGTCGGCGGGCACGACCCAACTGATGGCCAGCGCGGGGAGGATGAAGATGAGCAGCACCAACCCCACGGCCAGGAACATCGACTTGGGGTATTCCTTCGCCGGGTCCTTCAGCGACGACACATGGACGGCGTTCATCTCCATGCCGGAGTAGGAGAGGAAGTTGTTGACGATCAGCACGAGGCTGGCGAGCCCGGTCCACTGCGGCAGCAAGTGGCTGGCGGTCATCGGCGCGGCGGACGGATTGCCCTGCCCGAGGAAGATGATGCCGAGCACGACGAGGATGGTGCCGGGCACGAGCGTCCCGATGATCAGCCCCCAACTGGACAGCCCGGCCAGGGCCTTGGTCCCCCGCGAGGACACCCACACGCCCGTCCAGTACAGGACCATGATGACGATGGCGGTGTAGAGGCCGTTGGAGGCGAGGGAGGGGTCGATGACGTACGCGATGGTGCTGGCGACGAACGCCAGCAGGCTCGGGTAGTAGAAGATCGTCATCGCGAACTGACACCACACGGCGAGGAACCCGAGCGGCTTGCTCAGCCCCTCGCTCACCCACCGATAGACACCACCGCTCCACCCCGACGCGAGCTC
>JABFXD010000602.1 GCA_013361925.1 Streptomyces sp.
TCGGACGGCTTGATGCCGGTCGTGGTGCGGGCGGCCTCGACGCCGTCGACGTAGAGGACCATGAGGCCGGTCGTGCCGTCGAGCGTGACGGTGACGTGCCGCCACTCACCGGGGGTGAGCTGGGAGCCGGCCGTCAGCTTCGACTCGGCGGACCAACTCGCCTTGGTGATGGCCGAGTAGAGGCTGGAGCCACCGTTGGACGGGGTGGCGAACAGGTACTTGTCGCTGTCGGGGCCGAGCCCGAACAGCCACTGGAAGCTCGCCCCGCCCTGCCACTTGGCGTACGTCGACACGGTCACGCTGTCGGCGTTCCTCAGCACCCCGTTGGGGATCTTCACGTACGGGGACGTGCCGGCGTCGCCGGACATCTTGAACGAGCCGCCCTCGACTCCGGTGCCGAAGGCGGGAGTTCGGGCGTAGGTGCCGTGGTAGCCGTGTCCGCTGGCGTCGCGGGCGATGTTGCCGCCGGTCTCGTCGAAGCCGTACTCCAGGAGCAGGTCCGCGGGGACGTCCGGGCCCTCCGCCGAGACGGTGACCTCGGCCTGGACCGGAAGTGCGGCGCCGTCGGGCAGACTGCCGGCGACCGTGAACGTGCCGGGCTGGGCGTACTTCGAGGCCGGGACGTCATCCCAGTCGACGGCGACGGGGCGCTTGACGCCGTCGGCGTAGGTGGCGATGACGGTGGCCGGCAGGACCGGGGCCTCACCGGTCCGGGTCTTCACCTGGATGTCCTCGACGCTCTCCACCAGCTGGTCGGGCTGGTAGGCGCGCAGCAGGCGGTCGTACTCGGCCTGGGTGACCGGCAGGACCGTGCCGTGGCGCGGCTTGGACGGCAGGTCGTAGTCGGCGACCGGGGTCCAGACGCCGGAGTCGAGGTCGGTCGTCTCGAAGGGGATGTAGCCGCGCCCGCCGAACTCGTCGAGGAACGCGTACCACTTCTCCTCGGTGTTCGACTTGAACACCAGCGGCCCCTCGGCGGCGTTCATCGCGCCCTTGCCGATGCCCTCGGCCACCGCGCTCCACGAACCGAGGATCGAGTCGCTCTTCTCCTCGAAGATGAACTTGCTGTTGGGGGTGGAGGAGGTGTTGTTCCGCTCGTCCTTCGAGAGGCGGTAGTAGGTGCCGTCGTGCTGGATCATCGTGGAGTCGATGACCGAGTAGCCGCGGTCGACCCAGACCTTGGGCTCGCTGAAGGTGTAGAAGTCGCGGGTGGTGGCGTACATCATGCGGTTGTACGTGTCGCCCGAGTGCGCCTCGTTGTCGTACAGCTTCGAGGCCCAGAAGACCACGTACTCGCCGAGCGCGGCGTCATAGAAGGCTTCCGGTGCCCAGGTGTTGCCGGCGCTGTCCGGGGAGACCTTCACCAGGCGCTGGTTCGTCCAGTGGACGAGGTCGGTGGACTCCCAGACCATGATGGACTTGCTGCCGCTGCGCTGGGCGGCGTCCCAGTCGCCGTTGCCGTAGATCCGCAGGTCGGTGGCGATCTGGTAGAACTTGTCGCCCTCGGGGGAGCGGATGATGAACGGGTCGCGCAGGCCCTTCTCGCCGAGCGTGGAGGTCAGGACCGGCTTGCCGTCGTTCAGCTCCCGCCACTTCAGCGGGTCGTCGCCCTTGCTGAGGGCGGAGTACAGCTGTTCGCCGTCCGAGGTGCCCTCGCCGGTGAAGTAGCTGAACATATAGCCCTTGAGGGCTTCCTGCTTCGGGAGTTCGGGGACCTTCGCGGTGAAGGCGCGGGTCGTCGTGGCGTCGCCCTTGGTGACGGTGGCGGTCAGTTCGACGGTGGTGGCGCCGTCGCCGTGCGCGGGCCGGTGGACGACTCCGTCGTCGGTGATCACGTCCGAACTCGCCGAGGACCAGGCGACCTTGGTGCCGTAGTCACCGGCCGCGGGGAGGGTGAGGTTGCCGCGCACGTCGTCGAGGTTGTGGACGGTGAGGGCGTCGGCGGCCTGTTCGGTCGCCGCCTGGTCGTCGAAGTCGGGCAGGACCGTGACCTCGAAGGTCCTGGTGTCGGTCACCGTGCCCTTCTTCAGGGTCGCGGTGAGCGTGGCGTGGGCGTTGGGTTCACCGGCGGCGGGGCGGGTCACCTTGCCGGTGTCCGAGACGGCCGCGGTGTTGTCGCTGGCCCAGCTGATCGTGGAGCCGCCCGCCGTGCCGGTCTTCGGCAGGTCCAGGTCGGCGGTGACGGCGCCGGTGTCGCCGAGGTCGAGGGCCGCCTTGTCGTCGGCGACGCCCTGGGTGGCCACGGGGAGCGAGAGCCGCTCGACCTCGGAGGCGTCCAGAGCGCGGTCGTAGACCCGGAAGTCCCGGACGCGGCCCTTGAGGAGCTTGTCGCCCGAGTAGACGGACTTGCCTATGTAGTTGGCGGTGGTGGTGCCGGAGCCGATGGCGCCGGGGGTGATGGTCACCGCGGTGTTGCGGCCGACCTCGACTCCGTCCTCGTACAGCACGGCCGTCGAGCCGGTCTGCGTGTAGGTGAGGTGCTTCCACACCGCGCGGGTCAGGTTGTGCGAGTCCGAGGGCTTGGTGGTCTGCTCCGTCGACCAGTTGCCGGTCGCGATCGAGGTGCGGAAGGAATTGCCCGTGGTGAACAGGTAGCCGTTCCCGCTGCTCCCGCTGGAGTTGCCGAAGCCGTAGATGAAGTACGGCGTGGACTGCGCCGCATCGATCAGCACGTCCGTCGAGACGGTGATCGAGGTCATGCCCTTCATGACGTCGTTCGGGACCTTGACGTAGGTGTCGGAGCCGTTGAAGGCGAGGCCCTGGCCGGTGCCCGACCAGTCGGCGGTGCCGCTGACCGTGCCGTCGCGGCCGTTGCCGGAGGCGTCGGTGACGGTGGAGCCGGAGGCGGCGTCGAGCTTGTACCAGAGGGCCAGGCCGTCGGTGACGTCCGCGGTTTCGGCCTCGGTCGCCGCGGTCGCGGAGGTGACGGGGGCGGCGAGGCCCAGGAGCAGCGACACGGCGGTCAGGCCCGCGAGGCGGCCCGCCCAGCGTCTCGCGCGGGTACGCGGACGTGCGAGGTGCGTCATGTGGGGTTTCCCTGCTGAGGCATGGCTGACGGGGGGAAGGGAGGGCAAGCGGGAGTCAGCCGGGAACGGGCGCCTCGGCCAAGGGCGCCCTGACGTTTCGGCTGGATGACGTCGTGTTGCGAGAGTGTCAATCGGCTGGTGGGGCAGCGTCAAGAGGTTTCGAACAATGTCCGACAGGCCGAACAAACAGGGTCGCGGGTGGTCAACGCTCGGAGCTCCCAGCCGTGTTGACGCGGGCCCTGGCGGGCCCGCGTCCCCTCCTACGGCCTCAGCCCACCGCGCGCTTCACGAGCGCGCCGATCCGTTCCTCCACCTCGGCCGTCACCTCGGTCAGGGCGAACCCGGCCGCCCACATCGTGCCCTCGTCCAACTGGGCCAGATCGCTGAAGCCGAGCGTCGCGTACCGCGCCTTGAACTTCTCCGCGCTCTGGAAGAAGCAGACGACCTTGCCGTCCAGCGCGTAGGCCGGCATGCCGTACCAGAGCTTGGGCGCGAGGGCCGGTGCGGCGGCGACGACCACGGCGTGCACCCGTTCGGCCATCACCCGGTCCGAGTCCCCCATCTCGGCGATCTTCGCGAGCACGTCCCGCTCGGCCTCCGCCGCCTTGTCCGCGTTCGAACGCCGCCGCGCGGCCGTCTTCATCTCCCGCGCGTGATCCTTCATCGCGGCCCGCTCCTCGGCCGTGAACCCCTCGTAGGAACCGTCGTCGGTACTGGTCATGCTTCAGATCTCCCCGTGGTGAACGTGCTGTGCCGGAATTCGGTCGGGGGACTGTATCCCGGCCGCCCACCGTGGTGAACCCTTCGCGGGCGGCGCTCAGCCCTGACTCCCCCGCCGCAGTTCCGCCGAGAGATGGTGCTGCAACGGCTGCCCCACCGCCGCCAGATCGTGGACGAACGTGAGCGTGTCCTCGTCGGTGAGCGTGTAGCGGCGGCGGGTGGCCTCGACCTCCTTGGCCGTCGGGGTGAGGGCCACTTGGTGGGTGGACAGGTCGACGGTGTTCTCCGTGGCCTGGCCTACGGCGATTTCCGCGATACCGGTGGGCTGGGTGATCAGCGCCTCCACCCGGCCGTCGGGCTGGAGCCGCCACCAGCCGCTCTCGCGGGCCGCCGGGCGCAGCGGCGTGTCGTCC
>JABFXD010000991.1 GCA_013361925.1 Streptomyces sp.
TCGCGTACAGCTCCACCAACGAGATCCGCCAGCTGATGATCGACTACGTGACGGCGAAGGGGACGCTGGACCCGGCCGACTTCGCGGCGGCGAACTGGAAGCTGACCCAGGACGGCACGCCTGTGTTCTGACGGGGACACAACGTCCACCGGACGTTTATGAGGACTTGGTAACCCTGGTACCAGACGTACTCATTCGCTTCGGGGGGACCGATGGATACGGAAGGCTGGATCGGCGAGCTGGGCAGACCGGGGAGCGTGCGGGAGCTGGGCGGGGTGCGGGTGTCCGCCGTGCGCTGCCCGGCCCGGTCGCTGGCCGGGGGCGGCGGGGGACCGTACCATCTGGCGCTGCTGCTGGCCGGGGAGCTCGTCCTCGACCAGGAGGGCCGGACGGCCCGGACCGGGTGCGGGGAGCTGGTGCTGCTGGACGGGGGACGGCCGTTCCGGCTGGCGTTCACCGCGCCCCGGAACACGGTCGTCACCGCCCATCTGCCCGTCGTCCCCGGCGATCCGGCATGGTGTGTGGCGCGTACGTTCAGCGGCCGGGAAGGGCTGGGCGGGCTGGTCGCCGGGTTACTGACGGGACTGGCCCGGGACGCCACCCCGTACCGGCCGGCGGAAGAACGGCGGCTGGGGCAGGCGGTACTCGAACTCGCGGGCGCGTTGCTGGACTTGAAGCCCTCGCAGGTCCGCCCGGAACCCCACCTCCCGCGGATCCAGGCCTACATCCTGGAACACCTGGGCGACGGCCGCCTCACTCCCGACGACGTGGCCGCCGCGCACCACATCTCGACCCGCTATCTGCACCGGCTCTTCCAGCGTGAGGGTCTGACCGTGGCCGCCTGGATCAAGGCGCAGCGGCTGGCGCGCTGCCGCCGCGACCTGGCCGACGCGCGTCTCGCCCATGTGCCGGTGCATCTCATCGCGGCCCGCTGGGGATTCGCCCAACCCGCCGATTTCAGCAGGGCGTTCCGCACCACGTACGGCGTGGCGCCGTCGACGTTCCGGGTGCGCTCCCTGCCAACAAACAGTGCGCGTACCGCCAACGACACGTCCCTCGTGGCTCAGCAGACTCAGATGTGAGTCCCAGAACCACAACCATGGGGGAACGCATGGCCGAGAAGGAAGCGGTGGCGGCCGCGGCCGCTGACCAGAAGCCCGTCGAACCGCGCGGCGGCGCCGGGGTGTTCGATGTCGACCCGGACCAGTCCGGGGTGAGCCAGGACCCGAAGAAGGTCGTCAAGGGGGACATCTCCGTCTTCCCCGAGAACGCGGAGGTCTGAGATGGGTTCCGTAGCGGGGATGCTCGCGCAGATGCGCGCACTCATCGGCACCGGGGAGTACCCGCCCGGCTCCAACAGCAACAAGGTCACCGACTGGTACGGCTTCGACGACGCGTGGTGCGACATGACCGTCAGCTACGCCGCCGCCCACTCGGACAACCTCAGCGCGGTCGGCGGCAAGTTCGCGTACACCGTCGCGCACGCCAACAACTTCCAGTCGCGGGGTCGTTGGCACTACGGCCTGGGTGGCATCCGCCCCGGGGACATCGTCTTCTTCGACTGGGACGGCAGCCGCAGCATCAGCCGCATCGACCATGTCGGTGTCGTCGAGGCGGTGCACTCCAACGGCACCATCACCACCATCGAGGGCAACACCAGCGACAAGTGCCAGCGCCGCAGCCGCAATTCGGCCTGCGTGGTCGGCTACGGCCGCCCCAGCTACGGCGACGCCAGCCCGCTGCCGCCGACCGACGGCATCCTGCGCAAGGGCTCCAAGGGCGCGGCGGTCAAGACGCTCCAGAGCAACCTGAACACCGTCATGAAGTCGGGCCTCGTCGTGGACGGCGACTTCGGCCCGGCCACCGACACCGCGGTACGGGCCTTCCAGAAGAAGTACGGCCTGACGATCGACGGCCAGTACGGGCCCGCGTCGGCGGCGGTCATGAAGTCGGCGCTCAAGGGCGGCACCAAGCCCACCCAGCCGGCCCCGCGTCCGCCGGCCGCCGGAAAGCTGAAGGTGGACGGCGAGTTCGGCCCCGCCACGACCGCGGCCCTCCAGCGCGCCCTCAACAAGCACGGCGCCAAGCTCTCCGTCGACGCCTCCTTCGGCCCGCTCACCAAGAAGGCGCTCCAGTCCTATCTGAAGGTGACGCCGGACGGCGCGATCGGGCCCAACACGATCAAGGCCCTTCAGAAGAAGGTCGGTTCGGGCGTCGACGGCCAGTGGGGCGCGGACACGACCCGCCATCTCCAGACGGCGTTGAACGCGGGCACGTTCTGAGGGTGCGGTTCACGCGCCACGCGGGCCCGCGTGGCGCGTGAACCTGCCGCTCAGTCCGCGGTACGCGGCCCCGAGCACCGCCCCCTGCGCCACCGCGCCGATCACGACCCCGGTCCACGCGAGCGGGCCGGGGAGCATCACGAACAGCAGGGACGTCGGGGCGGTGACCAGGAACGCCCAGATCGCGGCGAGGCTCGCGTCGGCGTGGTCGACGAGGAGGGCGTCCGCGCCGGCCCAGACCGCCACGCCGGCCACGATCAGCAGGTAGCCGAGGGCCACCGGGGTGCGCAGGGCCTGGATGAGGGGGCGGATGCCGTTCATGGGAGTGCCTCCGGGAGATCGTCCGTGTCTCTGGTGTTCTCAGGTGTTCTCTGGGTGATCTCCACGATGCCGCCCGGGGCCCGACCGCCGCCTGAGTAGCCGTACTCACGTTCGCCGATCCGGCTACCTATCGCCCGGCCGGAACGCCTCCGTGTGCGCCCCCGCCCACTGCGTGAACGTCCGCGCCGGGCGCCCCAGGACCTTCGCCACCGTCGGGAGGACCTCCGTGCCGCGGTCGTCGTCGAGGGTGTGGTGGAGGATCGCGTCGACGACGTCGGGTGGGAAGCCGTAGCGCTCCATGCCCGCGCGGGCCGCCTCGGGCGGGACGGGGCGGACGCGCAGGTCGCGGGAGAGGGCGTGGCCGAGGAGTGAGAGTTCCTCGGCCGGGGTCAGGGACTCCGGGCCGCTCAGCTCGTAGGTCAGGCCCGCGTGTTCGTCGGTCGTCAGGGCCAGGGCCGCGATCTCCGCCAGGTCCGCGGGGTCGATGCTCGCCGCCGGGCGGTCGGCGAAGGGGATCGCCACCTCGTCGCCGGCGCGGAGCTGGGGCGCCCATTGCAGGGCGTTGGACATGAAGCGGCCGGGGCGCAGGAGCGTCCAGGCCGGGAACCGGTCGACGATCGCCGCCTCGGCCGCCGCGTGCCAGCGGACGATCGGATCGCCGTCGTTGTCGCTGCCCCCGTCTCCGTCGCCGCCTCCGTAGCGGTCACCGTCTCCGTCGCCGCCCGTGCCGCCTCCGTCCAGCACCGACAGCTTCACCAGGCGTCGTACGCCCGCCTCTCGCGCCGCCTCCGCCAGGGCCAGGTCGTGGGTGGGGGCGGGGGCCGTGCCCACCGGCTGGGCCGACATCAGGAAGGCCGCCGAGGCGCCCGCGAACGCCGCCGCCAGACTCGCCGGGTCGGCCGCGTCGCCGTACACCGGCTCCACGCCGGCCGGGAAGCGGGCCTCGCGCGGGCGCCGCGTCATGGCCCGTACGGGCTCGCCGGACGCCGCCAGCCGTCGTACGAGCTCGCCGCCCACGTGTCCTGTCGCACCGGTCACCAGGATCATCGCCGTATCTCCCTTCGGGTACGGCTTCAGCGTGCTCCCGGACGGCTCGGCGCGCGTCGCACCCCGGGAGGCTCCCCGGGGTCTCCCGGAGGAGTAGGGGTCCTGCGGAGACGGGACATATCGGGCGGGCGCGCCTACGCTGTAAACATGCGCGTGTCCACCGACGGAAGAAGGTGAGTGCGATGCGCGTCCTGCTCAAGGCGTCCATGAACACAGAGAAGGCCAACGAGGTCATCCGCAGCGGCAAGATGCCCCAGCTCATGCAGGAGGCCATGGGAAACATCAAGCCCGAGGCCGCCTACTTCACACTCGACCACGGTGTCCGTACCTGTTACCTGGTCTTCGACATGCAGGACAGCTCTCAGATGCCACAGCTCGGGGAGCCCTTCTTCATGGACCTCGACGCCGAGCTGACCATGACACCGGTCATGAACGCCGACGACCTGCAGAAGGGGTTGTCCCAGCTGCGGTAGCTCCCGTCAGCTGAAGATGATCATCGAGCCCTGTGC
>JABFXD010000019.1 GCA_013361925.1 Streptomyces sp.
CCGAAGGGTTCGCGGAACAAGTACGAGGTGGACCACGAGACCGGTCGGATCCGCCTGGACCGTCGACTCTTCACCTCGACCGCCTACCCGACCGACTACGGCTTCGTCGAGAACACTCTCGGCGAGGACGGCGACCCGCTGGACGCGCTGGTCATTCTTGACGAGCCGACGTTCCCGGGCTGTCTCATCAAGTGCCGTGCGATCGGCATGTTCCGGATGACGGACGAGGCCGGCGGCGACGACAAGCTGCTGTGCGTCCCGGCGACCGACCCGCGCGTGGAGCACCTGCGTGACATCCACCACGTGTCGGAGTTCGACCGCCTGGAGATCCAGCACTTCTTCGAGGTCTACAAGGACCTGGAGCCCGGCAAGTCCGTCGAGGGCGCCAACTGGGTCGGCCGGGTCGACGCCGAGGTCGAGATCGAGCGTTCGTACAAGCGCTTCAAGGAGTCCGGCGGCCACTGAGCCTCCTGACGACTCCTGTGGCGAACGGGCCGCACGCACACGCGTGCGGCCCGTTCGCGTATCCGCGCAGCTGTGGGGAACGTGTCTGTGCGCATACTGAGGCGACGGATGGTGCCGTACAGGGAGCGATACGCAAGTGACGTCGGCGGAGGACCGCAAGCCGCAGTCGGACGAGGCGAGGAGCGTCTACGACCCGGAGATCACGTCCGAGTTCGCGATTCCCGACGGGCTCGCCGTCCCGAAGGGGGTGGGCGGGGAGTCGGAGACGTCCTCGGAGTTCGCCGTGCCGGAGGGTCTCCACGCACCCGAGGGGGTGGCCCTGGAGCCGGAGGGCTCGGCGTTCAGTACGCCGCGCACCTACAGCGCCAGACACGCGCCGCCCGCGTTCACCCCGCCGACCGGCGTTCCCGTGGTCTCGCTGACCAAGGACGTGCCCTGGCAGGACCGGATGCGCACGATGCTGCGGATGCCGGTGGCCGAGCGGCCCGCGCCGGAGCCGCTGCACAAGGAGGACGAGACGGGGCCCGCCGTCCCGCGCGTGCTGGACCTGACGCTGCGTATCGGGGAGCTGCTGCTCGCGGGCGGTGAGAACGCGGAGGACGTGGAGGCGGCGATGTTCGCCGTCTGCCGCTCGTACGGCCTCGACCGCTGCGAGCCGAACGTCACCTTCACGCTGCTGTCGATCTCGTACCAGCCGTCTCTCGTCGAGGACCCGGTGACGGCCTCCCGGACCGTGCGGCGGCGCGGCACCGACTACACCCGGCTCGCGGCCGTCTACCAGCTGGTGGACGACCTCAGCGACCCCGAGACGGCGTTCTCGCTGGAGGAGTCCTACCGGCGGCTCGCCGAGATCCGCCGTAACCGGCATCCGTATCCCGGCTGGGTGCTGACCGGGGCCGGCGGACTGCTCGCGGGCGCCGCCTCGGTGCTGGTCGGCGGTGACGTGATCGTGTTCGTGGCCGCCGCGCTGGGCGCGATGCTCGGCGACCGGCTGGCGTGGCTGTGCGCGGGGCGCGGGCTGCCGGAGTTCTACCAGTTCACGGTCGCCGCGATGCCGCCGGCCGCGATAGGGGTCGCGCTGACCGTCGCGGACGTGGACGTGAAGGCGTCGGCGGTCATCACCGGTGGGCTGTTCGCGCTGCTGCCGGGGCGGGCGCTGGTGGCGGGGGTGCAGGACGGGCTGACCGGCTTCTACATCACCGCGTCGGCGCGGCTGCTGGAAGTGATGTACCTGTTCGTCGGCATCGTCGTGGGCGTGCTGGTGGTCCTGTACTTCGGGGTCCAGCTCGGCGCCGACCTCAACCCCGACGTGGCGCTGATCATCGAGGAGCGGCCGCTGTGGCAGATCGGGGCGTCGATGCTGTTGTCGCTGACGTTCGCGGTGCTGTTGCAGCAGGAGCGGTCGACGGTACTGGTGGTGACCCTCAACGGGGGCGTCGCGTGGTCGGTGTACGGCGCGCTGCACTACGTCGGCGAGATCTCGCCGGTTGCCTCCACGGCGGTGGCGGCGGGGCTGGTGGGGCTGTTCGGGCAGATGATGTCGCGGTACCGGTTCGCTTCCGCGCTGCCCTACACGACCGCGGCGATCGGGCCCTTGTTGCCGGGATCCGCCACGTACTTCGGGCTGTTGTCCATCGCGCGGGACGATGTCGACAAGGGGCTGGTGTCTCTGGCCACGGCTGCGTCGCTTGCCATGGCCATCGCCATCGGGGTCAATCTGGGGTCGGAGATCTCGCGGTTGTTCCTGAGGGTGCCGGGTGGGGCTTCGGCGGCGGGGCGCAGGGCTGCGAAGCGGACGCGGGGGTTCTGAGGCCGGGTGCCTACGAGCTCGGGGCTTGAGGTCCGACGGCGGCTGCGGGTCGGTTGTGCTTGATCGCGCAGTTCCCCGCGCCCCTTCAGGGCGCTTCTAGTAGCCCTGGTTGTACGGGTACTGCTGGTTCTGCTGGTTGTCGTAGCCCTGCTGCTGCGGGTACTGCTGGGCGTACTGCTGCTGGTCGTAGCCGTACTGGTCGTTGTAGCCGTACTGCTGCTGGCCCTGGTCGCCGTTGTCGTAGTACTGCTGCTCGTTCTCCGACGGGATGCGGCGGAGTTGCGTCGTCGCGTCGTCCATCGGCGGGGGCTGGTAGGCCTGGGGCTGCGGGGTTGCCGGGGTCTCCGCCGCCGCCCTCTTCTTCTTCGCGCGCTCCCGGAGGTACTCGATGATGATCGGGACGACCGAGACGAAGACGATGAGGACGAGGATCGCCTCGACGTTCTTGTGGATGACGTCGATCTGACCGAGCCAGTACCCCGCGAGGGTGACGCCCGTGCCCCAGGCGACGCCGCCGATCACGTTGTACGTCAGGAACGTGCGGTACTTCATACGGCCGGCGCCCGCCACGATGGGGGCGAAGGTGCGGACGATGGGGACGAAGCGGGCCAGGACGATCGCCTTGGGGCCGTACTTCTCCATGAACCCGTGCGCCTTCTCCAGGTTCTCCTGTTTGAAGAGCTTGGAGTTGGGGCGGCTGAAGAGCCTGGGGCCGAAGAACTTGCCGATCATGTAGCCCACTTGGTCGCCGAGGACGGCGGCCAGCACGATCAGGAGGCAGACCAGCCACAGCGGCTGGCTGATGAAGTCGCCCTGCGCCACGAACAGACCCGCCGTGAACAGCAGGGAGTCGCCGGGCAGGAAGGCGAAGAGTCCCGACTCGGCGAAGACGATCAGCAGGATGCCGGGGAGGCTGAACGTCTCGATCAGATAGTCGGGGCTGAGCCACTCGGGGCCTAGCGCGAGCGTGGTCACGGGTCTGTGGCTCCTGGTGCTGGGGGGACGGGCCGGGGCTGCTGCCCAAAAGTATCAACGCAGGCGTCGGAGCCCAGGTTCCATGGGGCCGCCGAGGATGCGCTGTGCGCTCTCCGGGAGAAAGCTGTGAGCCATGAGTATCGATGATTTCGGCGGCGGCCAGGGGCCCCAGCCCGATGTGCTCGTGGTGACCACCAACGACGTGCCCGGCTTCCGGGTGCAGGAGGTACTGGGGGAGGTCTTCGGGCTGACCGTCCGCTCCCGGCATCTGGGCAGCCAGATCGGCGCGGGCCTGAAGTCGATGATCGGCGGTGAGCTCAAGGGGCTCACCAAGACGCTGGTGCAGACCCGCAACCAGGCCATGGAGCGGCTCGTGGAACAGGCACGCGCGCGGGGGGCGAACGCCGTGCTGATGTTCCGCTTCGACGTGACGGAGGCGGCCGACGTCGGCACCGAGGTGTGCGCCTACGGAACCGCCGTGGTCCTGACCCGGGAGTGAGCCCCCGGGCCCCGGGTCAGGCCGACTAGGAGGTGTGCCGGGCCGCGTTCGCCCTGATCGCGTCCCTCAGGTGCTCGGCGAGGCCGTCGCCCATGGCGTCGTAGAACGCCTTGAAGCGCTCGTCGGAGACGTACATGTCGCCGAAGCACAGGTGCATCTCGTAGGGAGTCTCGAAGTAGTACCTGCTGATGTGCTGCCGGTGTTCCTCGGCGAGGTCCATGGCGGCCTCGCCGGACGGCTGCTCGCCGGCCGTCACCAGGGCCGCGTACCGCTCGCCCCAGTCGTCGACCTCGGCCTGGATGCGCTTCCAGTCCTCCTTGGTGTACGTCGCGGCGCGGCGCTGGGACTCGGTGTACGCCTCGGTGCCGCCCCAGCGCTGTTCGGCCTCCTCGGCGTACTGCTC